>NZ_JAMJFW010000054.1:0-27850 GCF_023544405.1 Enterobacter cloacae complex sp. OE43NF | reverse complement strand
CAATTCTTCATTTTCTGCCCGTAGAACGGCACTGGCTCTGGCCGTTGCGCTCTGCTGTGCCTGGCAATCTCCCGTTTTCGCTCACGGCAGTGAAGCGCATATGGTCCCAATGGACAAAACGCTTGCAGATTTTGGCGCAGAGGTACAATGGGATGATTACGCACAGATGTTCACCATTGCGAAAGACGGTGCGTTCGTAAAGGTTAAGCCAGGCGCTAACACCGCCATCGTTAACGGCAAACCCCTTGCGCTGTCGGTGCCGGTGGTGATGAAAGACAATAAGGCCTTTATCTCGGACACCTTTACCAACGACGTCTTCCAGTCCGGCCTCGACCAGACGTTCCAGGTTGAGAAACGCCCCCATCCGCTTAATGCATTAACGGCGGATGAGATTAAGCAAGCCGTGGCGATCGTCAAAGCCTCAAAGGATTTTAAACCGAACACCCGCTTCACCCAGATTGCCCTGGCCGAGCCCGAGAAAGCCAAAGTGTGGGACTTTGTGCTGAACGGCACAGCGGTGGATGCCCCGCGTCAGGCGAATATCACCATGCTGGACGGCAAACACGTCATCGAAAGTCGTGTAGACCTGAAGGATAAGAAAATCCTGCGCTGGGAGGCCGTGAAGGATGCGCACGGCATGGTGCTGCTGGATGATTTCACCACCGTGCAGCAAATCATCAACGAGAGCCCGGAATTTGCTGAGGTGCTGAAAAAACGCGGCATCAGCGATACGAAGAACGTGATCACGACCCCGCTGACCGTCGGCTATTTTGACGGCAAAGACGGCCTGAAGCAGGAAGACCGTCTGCTGAAAGTGGTGAGCTATCTGGATGTGGGCGACGGTAACTACTGGGCACACCCGATTGAGAATCTGGTGGCGGTGGTTGATCTCGAACAGAAGAAGATCCAGAAAATTGAAGAAGGCGCGGTTGTTCCGGTGCCCATGACTCCGCGTCCGTATGATGGCCGTGACCGCATCGAAACGCCGAAAAAACCGCTTGAGATCATCGAACCGGAAGGCAAGAACTACACCATTACCGGCGACATGGTGCACTGGCAGAACTGGGATTTCCACCTGAGCCTGGACTCCCGCGTGGGGCCGATCATCTCGACCGTCACGTACAACGACAACGGTAAAAAACGCCAGGTCATGTATCAGGGCTCCCTGGGCGGGATGATCGTCCCTTACGGCGATCCGGATGTGGGCTGGTACTTTAAAGCCTATCTCGATTCGGGCGATTACGGCATGGGCACCCTGACCTCCCCGCTGGTGCGCGGCAAAGATGTGCCGTCCAACGCCGTGATGCTCAATGAAACCATCCCGGATTACACCGGTACGCCGATGGAGATCCCACGTGCCATCGCCATTTTCGAGCGCTACGCCGGGCCTGAATATAAGCATCAGGAGATGGGCAAGCCAAACGTCAGCACCGAACGCCGTGAGCTGGTGGTGCGCTGGGTAAGCACCGTTGGCAACTACGATTACATCTTCGACTGGGTATTCCACGAAAACGGCACCATCGGCATTGATGCCGGAGCCACCGGGATTGAAGCCGTGAAAGGCGTGCAGGCCAAAACGATGCATGACGCCACTGCCAAAGACGACACCCGATACGGCACCTTAATCGATCACAACATCGTCGGTACCACCCACCAGCACATCTATAACTTCCGTCTCGATATGGATGTGGATGGCATCGACAATAAACTGGTGGCGATGGATCCGCAGGTGAAACCGAACACGGCTGGCGGCCCGCGTACCAGTACCATGCAGGTCAATCAGTACGATATCGATACCGAACAGCAGGCGGCGCAGAAATTCGATCCGGGTACCATTCGCCTGCTGAGCAACACCCGCAAAGAGAACCGTATGGGGAACCCGGTCTCGTACCAGATCATCCCTTACGCGGGCGGCACGCACCCGGTAGCCACGGGCGCGAAGTTTGCACCGGACGAGTGGATCTACCATCGCCTGAGCTTTATGGATAAACAGCTGTGGGTGACGCGTTACCATCCTGACGAAATGTACCCGGAAGGGAAATTCCCGAACCGCTCCACGCACGATACGGGGCTGGGTCAGTACAGCAAAGACAATGAGTCACTCACTAATCAGGACGATGTGGTCTGGATGACCACCGGAACCACGCACGTTGCCCGCGCGGAAGAGTGGCCCATCATGCCAACGGAATGGGTGCATACATTGCTTAAGCCGTGGAACTTCTTTGACGAAACGCCAACGCTTGGCAGAAAAAAAGACGAACAGAAATAATCACCGACCGGGCGTAATGCCCGGTTTTTTATTCATTTATTTGCCGAATCTCTCAGCCTGATTATAGTTATTTAACCACTCATTCTAATGACATCTTTTCAAACATTTTCAGCCAGGACACGACGTTTAATCACCGTAACGTAGTACTTTCTCTGAGAGGTTTTAGATGAAATTGAATTTGATTGTCAGAAGTCTTGCTCTGGCTGGGCTTCTCGTTTCCGTCAGTCCCTCTTATTCCGCCGAAGCCCCAAAGGACGCGACCGCGGCGACGCAACAGGCGAATAATGCCCTTTTCAACCAACTCCCTTTCTCCGATAACACCGACTTCACCAATGCACATAAAGGGTTTATTGCCCCACTGCCGCAGGAGATTATCAAAGGGGAGCAAGGGAATGTTATCTGGGATCCGCAACAGTACGCCTTTATTAAAGAGGGTGATAAAGCACCGGATTCCGTTAATCCCAGTTTATGGCGTCAATCTCAGCTGATTAATATCAGTGGTCTGTTCGAAGTGACCGACGGGGTATATCAGATCCGCAACCTCGATCTGTCGAATATGACGATTATCGAAGGTAAAGAAGGAATTACCGTGGTCGATCCGCTGGTATCAGCAGAAACCGCAAAAGTCGGCATGGATCTGTATTACAAAAACCGGGGTAAAAAGCCGGTGGTCGCCATCATTTATACCCACAGCCATGTGGATCATTACGGCGGCGTTCGCGGCGTGGTGGATGAAGCTGACGTGAAATCCGGGAAAGTGAAAGTCTATGCCCCGTCCGGGTTTATGGAAGCCGCGGTGGCTGAAAATATCATGGCGGGCAACGTCATGAGCCGTCGCGCCAGTTACATGTATGGCAACCTGCTGAAACCCGATGCCAAAGGACAGGTGGGTGCAGGGCTGGGTACCACGACCTCTGCCGGTACCGTTACCCTGATCGCACCGACCAACATCATTGAGAAAGATGGCCAGAAAGAGGTTATCGACGGGCTGACCTATGATTTTATGCTGGCACCGGGCTCAGAAGCGCCTTCAGAGATGCTCTGGTATATCGAAGAGAAAAAGGTCATTGAATCTGCCGAGGATGTCACTCACACGCTGCATAATACCTATTCGCTGCGCGGCGCAAAAATCCGTGAGCCGCTGCCCTGGTCGAAGTATATCAATCAGGCAATTGTCCGCTGGGGTGACAAAGCAGAGATCATCATGGCACAGCACCACTGGCCAACCTGGGGCAACGATAATGTGGTCAAGCTGCTGAAGAGCCAGCGCGATCTTTACCGTTACATTAACGATCAGACGCTGCGCATGGCGAACGAAGGTCTGACGCGCGATGAAATTGCCGCGAATTTCACCCTCCCTGACTCGCTGGCCCATACCTGGGCTAACCGGGGCTACTATGGTTCAGTCAGTCACGACGTAAAAGCCACCTATGTCCTTTATCTGGGCTGGTTTGACGGCAACCCGGCAACGCTTGATGAGCTTCCTCCTGTTGATGCCGCGAAGAAATTCGTGGAGTACATGGGGGGCGCTGACGCCATTCTGAGTAAAGCTAAAACCGACTACGACCAGGGCAACTACCGCTGGGTGGCACAGGTGGTCAGTAAAGTGGTCTTTGCCGATCCGAACAACCAGGCCGCGCGTAACCTGGAAGCGGATGCGCTGGAGCAGCTCGGCTACCAGGCTGAATCCGGGCCGTGGCGTAACTTCTACCTCACCGGTGCGCAGGAGCTGCGTAACGGCGTCGTGAAAGGCCCAACGCCAAACACGGCAAGCCCTGATACCGTTCGGGCGATGACGCCGGAAATGTTCTTCGACTATCTGGCTGTGCATATTAATGGTCAAAAAGCCGGGGACGCAAAATCGGTATTTAATATCGATCTGGGCAGCGATGGCGGTAAATATAAGCTTGAGCTGGAAAACGGCGTGTTGAATCACACGGCCAATGCCGAAGCGAAAGACGCCGATGCGACGCTCACGCTGAACCGGGACACGCTTAACAAGATCATCCTCAAGGAGATCACGCTGAAACAGGCGCAGGACAGTGGCGATGTCAAAATCAGCGGTGACAGTGCCAAACTTGATGCCATGCTTGGCTACATGGATAAGTTTGATTTCTGGTTTAATATTGTGACGCCGTAACGTCGCGGATTTACGGGCGGTTTATCCGCCCGCTTTTATTTCTCTTTCTCCCTGGACGGGGTAAACATCATAAATGGAAAAAAGAAAAAACCTCCCCCCCGAACGAGCCACCTGGCCTACACGTCAGGCCATGGTGCATCACGGGCTGGCGATGAACCTGCCCTGGCTGGCCTTTGTAAACGTCAGCTTTGCCCTGATGATCCTGCTGCGCCACATCCTGCTGGAAAACAGCGCGGTGCTGTACCCCGGTTCACAACACCTGACCCGGATTGTCGATGCCTCAATGCTGGGCATTATTATACTGTCCGCTGCATTAATTCTGATGGCCTGGCGCCGTATCGCCGGGATAAGCGTAGTGCTGTTTGTCTGCAGTGCCTTCTGGTCGATGTGCAGTTACTGGTTCATTACCGCCCTGCACCTTCCCCACGTCTGGCCGCTGTGCGTGATTTTATTGCTCTCCGGTTTGACGGCGCTCTATTTTTACCCGGAGGGATTACTCTCGTTTGTGCTCCCGCTCTGGCTCACCTTGCCGGTCGCCAGCTGGGTGCTGAATGATGGCCTTAATCTTCGCTTTGTCACCATCTGGAGCGTATTCACGCTGATTATGCTTTGCGGGCGGTTTATCCTGTTAAGCTGGTTTGACGAGGCCTGACGGCGGAATCAGCAAAACCAGCTGTTAATCTCCAGGCTCGATGCGCTGGCGCACCAGGATCCCCTCACCAAAACCGCCAATCGCCGGATGATGGAAGTGGTGCTGGAGAATGCCGTTGAGCAGAATAAAGCCTTCTCGCTGATCATGCTGGATATCGATTATTTCAAGCTTTATAACGATACCTATGGACATCAGGCCGGTGACGACTGTCTGACACGCGTGGCGCAGGTGCTAAAGCAGGCCGTGCGCACCCCGGACGATGTGGTGTCACGCTACGGCGGAGAAGAATTTGTGGTGATCCTGTTTAATTGCCCGGAGAACGTTGCACAGCAGGTTGCCCGCCGCATTCAGGACGGCCTACGCGCGGCGGCGATACCGCACGGTGCGTCCAAAGTCAGTGAGCATGTGACCGTCAGCATGGGGATTGCAGGAATTGCACCGGGCCTGGCGGGCCCGGAACTGATCGCCCGCGCCGATGCGGCGCTGTACCGCGCGAAAGAGGCCGGGCGGGATCGGTGGTCGCTGTAAAACTAACCCGCCAGGGCCTGATGCCCTCACCCTGACCCTCTCCCACGGGAGAGGGAACAAACACTAAAAAGGCAACCTCCCGGTTGCCTTTTGCTTTTATTAATAGCGCACACACACCGATTTGGTTTCACACCAGCCGTCCAGCCAGTCCGGGCCGAAGTCGCGTCCGGTGCCGGACTGCTTCATGCCGCCGAACGGCAGGTTGGCGTCAATCAGCGTATGGCTGTTCACCCAGACGGTACCCGCCTGCAATCTGTCGGTATACTCCAGCGCCTTACTGATATTCTGCGTCCAGACGCTGGCGGTCAGGCCATATTCGGTATCGTTGGCAAGGGTTAGCGCCTCTTCGCCATCGGCTACGCGTACCAGGTTGACCACCGGGCCGAACACCTCTTCGCGGGTCAGCCGGAGTCCCGGATCCGGGTTGACCACCAGCGTCGGCGAGATGTAATACCCTTTTCCGTCCGGCCCACGGTTACCGGTGATCAGCTCTGCATTGCGCGATTTTGCTTCATCCAGGAAGGTCTGCACCTTGTCGCAGTGAGCGCGGGACACCAGCGGGTTGATAAACGCCTCCGGCGACATGCCCGGCCCCACGCTCAGGGATTTCACCGCCTGCTCAAACCCGCTGACCAGCGTGTCAAAAAGCGGCGCTTCTATATAGATACGCGAGCTCGCGGCGCAGACCTGGCCCTGATTAAGGAAGCTGCCGGTCATCAGCCCCTCAATCACCCACGCCGGATCGGCGTCTTTCAGCACGATGGCCGGGTTTTTGCCGCCCAGCTCCAGCGTCACGCCGGTCAGCGTGTCCGCCGCCGCGCGGGCAATCTGTTTCCCCGTCGCCGTGGAGCCGGTGAAGCTCACTTTGGCAATATGCGGATGCGAGGTCAGCGCTGCACCGCACACCGCGCCGCTTCCGGTCACCACGTTAAACACACCGTCAGGGATACCGGCTTCGCTCGCCAGTTCCGCCACCCGCAGCATGGTCAACGGCGTGGTTTCTGACGGCTTAATGACGATAGAGCAACCCGCTGCCAGCGCAGGCATCACCTTCCACATGCCGATCATCAGCGGGAAGTTCCACGGCACAATCCCGGCCACCACGCCCACCGGCTCTTTACGCGTCCACGACTGATAGCGTGCACCTTGCGGCAAGGGAATGGAGAGATCGAGGGTTTTGCCGGTTATTTTGGTGGTCAGCCCGGCGGTATAGCGCATCCAGTTCAGGGTGCAACCCACTTCAAAGAGACGGGAAATATTGATGGATTTCCCCTGCTCCAGCGTTTCAAGCTGGGCCAGCTCCTCGCTGTGCTGCTCCACCAGGTCGGCAAAGCGCAGCAGGATGCGCTCGCGCTCTGCCGGTAATTTCCCGGCCCAGTTGCGGGCGACAAAGGCTCGCCAGCCGGACATCACCGCGCGGTCGACATCATCGACGCTGGCATCTGCCGTAGAGGCGATAACCTCCCCGGTGGCAGGGTTATAAATATTCAACCGTTTTTCACTCTCCGACGCGGCCTGCCGCCCCTCAATCCACAGCCCGTGATGTCGGTCCAGAAACTGCTGTACGCCTGGCTGGATGGCGACCTGTGATTCAGACATAGGGTACTCCTTCGTTATTATTCGCAGGGTGTTACTGCAGTCTAAGAGGCCTTTCGCATTCCCGCTTTTGTCTGTGTGACATTCGCTTTGCCACCTGTGACAGGTGCCGCAATTCGTGATAATTCCGCCTTATAACGCTGTTACCGGTGAGTGTTCTTTCCTATAGTCAGCCTCATGATTCTGACAAAACGCAACACAAATGCAACAATGCGAAAACATTGATGGCGCAGCGAGATAAACGATGGCATGTGTAAGCGAACAGGAACGGTATCAGCAGTGGCTGGCGCAAATTAACCATGTCTGCGGGCGCTTTAACGCGCGTCCTTTAGAGGGGGAATTCTTCGGCGAGCTGGAAACCAGCTACGCCCGAAGCCTGAAGTTAAGTACCGTCACCGCAGGCGGGGTTAATTTGTTCCGCTCCCGTCAGGAGATCGCCCAGAGCAATGATGCCTGGTTTTATACCGTGTTCCAGCTTGAAGGCAGCGCGCAGATTGAGCAGGACGATCGCCGCGCGGTGCTGAACGCCGGCGACATTACGCTTCTTGATGCCGCTCGTCCCTGCTCCATCAACTGGCAGCAAAAATCCCGTCAGATTTCCCTGCTGGTTCCCCGTCAGATTATTGAGCAACAGTGTCGTTTTCAGGAGGTAAGCTGCGCCCTCGCGCTCTCCCGCTCGTTGCCAACCGTACAGCTAAGCCATCGCCTGCTGCTGGAGAGCATGGGAAATGCCAACCTGAGTGACCGGGAGAGCGAAGCCGCGCTGGAAGCGATGATCTGCCTGCTCCGCCCGGCGTTTCAGCAGCGCGATGCGGTGCAGCCGCGTAAGGAGCGCCAGTTCAGGAACGTTCTGTCGCTGATTGATGACCATATTCAGTCGGAATCCCTGCGTCCGGAATGGATTGCCGCAGAGAGCGGCATGTCGGTGCGCAGCCTGTACCGCATGTTTGCCGATAAGGGGCTGGTGGTAGCGCAGTACATCAAAAATCGTCGGCTGGATCTGTGTGCGCAGGTGTTGCGCTCCGCCAGCGACGAGGAAAAGCTGGCGGGAATTGGCTATAGCTGGGGGTTTGCCGACCATAGCCATTTTTCAACGGCGTTTAAGCAGCGTTTTGGCGTCTCACCGGGCGAGTACCGCAAGCGCTTTCGCTGATTACTTCTTCAGCCATTTTCCGTTAATGCCCTTCACGTATTCTCCCGGCTGCGCGCGGGCCACCAGCTTTTGCCCGGCCATCTTCGCCACTTCATCAACCGGCAGGTTATTGCTGTCCGCCAGCTTCTGGTAGCTTTCCGTACGCGCCGCGTTGATGCGGCTCACCAGCGCCAGCGTTTCGGGGTCTTGTTTCACCGGGGCAAGATACCCACTCAGGGTTTCCCCGACCCGCCCCTGCGCCCGGGCCTCGTTTAAGGTCAGGGTTGCCGCCTGCACGTTCATGCCCAGCGCCAGTAACATCAGAGCTAATCGTTTCATGGCGTCCTCAGAACAGATCGCTGCGCGATTTCAGCAGGGTTTCAACGTCTTTATCGACTTTAATGTGGATCTCATGTTCGATTTTGACGTTCATATTGATGGTAATCGGCTCCTTCGGCGCAGCGACTTCAATGCGCGGCGTACAGCCGGTCAAGAGCGCGGCAACGGCGACGGTGAGTACACCAGCCCTCATTTTCATTGTTGTTCCTCACTTTCCTTGCCAGTCGAACTGCGGATACCAGGTAGCGCCGCGTGTTGCTCAAACCAGGTTTGTAGATTGTCTCCAAAGCGCAGGCTACGCCAGAGAGTAAAGACGTTCTCGTCATGGGTGTAGTTAAGATTCACGGAGCTGCTTTTGCCATCAACCCGACTGGTGCCTTTGAGGGTCGCCTGCATGGTTAATTCACCCAGATTATCTAAATTGAGTCTTGTCCACGACTGTGAAATTTCCATATAGCGGAGCCAGTTAATCGCTGCTCCTGCAACCATATTATCGTTGACGATGGCATCAGCGGTGTCTTTATCAATACGCAGCGTCATCGGCCCCGGATTGGTTAGCCAGCCATCTTTAATGATCCATTTTTCATTGTCCAGCCAGAACGGTAGCGCCCCGCTTACCGGGCCAGACAGGGCAAACTGCTTCGGATTAATGGCGCTGATCAGCTCGCTGGAGGAGATGTTGTCCACGCGCAGCAGCGCCGGGTCATGCTGCGGCATTCTGAGCTGCTGCATGGTGATTTTCCCGCCGAGGGTCTCCACCTTGACGTTGGTCAGCAGCAGCGGGTTTTCCTCGCTCCACGGATAGTCACCCTGCAGGTCTGCGGTGATGTTGCGCGCGGTCACCAGGTTTTCCACTTCGCCAATACGCAGCGTAACGGGGCCGCGCGTACCCAGCGACCAGGTGCCCTCGCTAAAACGGAACGGCAGCACAAAACCCACACCGTTGATCTGGTTGTCTGGCATCCAGGCGCTACCGGATTTCAGTACACCGTGGCCGCCAGCTTCAAAGCCCTGATCGGCAGCGGCAGAGAAGGCCACCTGCGCATAAAGCTCACCGTCGCGCAGCGTCATTTTCCAGTCTGGCGGGATCAGTGGCTGGAACACGGTAAGGGATTGTTTTGGCCACCAGGCCTGACCGCGAAGGCGTTCCCCGTCCCAGCGACCGTTGACCTGCACCGGGCCGATGGCCTCGGCATGCAGATCGCCTTTGAACTGGAATATCGTCGGGTCTGTTCCGTCAACGCTGAAGGTCAGCACCGACGGGGGCAACACGCTGCCGCCCGCAAAACGGGTCTCTCCGGCATTGAGCGACAGCGCACCGCTAAATGTCGGCGTGACAGGGTCACGAACCCAGCGTACCGGTTTATCCAGCACCAGACGCGGTTTACTGACTTCCATGGTGCCGTACTGCAGCTTGTCAAAGCCGGTTGAGAGCGCGGTCAGCTCGATGAGTTTGTCGCGCCATTCGCCTTTTCCGGCCACATCCCAGCGCGCGTTCATTGGCGTAAAGCCACCTTTGCCCCAGTAACGCCACTGCCAGAGGCCGTTATCGGGTAAAAAGTCGTTGGCCTGGCCGTCCAGGTGGAGTTCAAAATCCCCCATCTCGTTCTCATGGGCGCGCAGAATCGCCTGCAGACGACCATCCACGCCCTTTTGCGTGAGCTTCACGCCCGCCAGCGGCCAGCGAATTTCGTCGATATCCAGTGAATCAATAATGCGCCCGCGCGAACGCAGCAGCGCTCCCGGCTCAAAGGCAAGCTGCGGATCGTTCAGGCTGCCGGTCAGTCTGGCCGGGAGTCTGGCGTAAAGCACCAGATCGTCCTGTTTGGCCTCGCCGCTCAGGTGAAGCGGCATGTCGCTGTTTTCCAGGCTGAGCCTGCCCGGCCCGAGATTCAGCACAGCGTTACCCTTCCCGGCATCGCCCTGAGTCAGAACATTGAGGCGTCCGGTAAAGGTGGCTTTTTCCAGCCCCTGCTGCCAGTTATCCACCCGGAGACCCACGCGGCCGCTCATCGGCATGCCGGACAGGTTCCAGTTCCAGCGTCCGTCGCTGATATTCAGCTGTTGTGC
This sequence comes from Enterobacter cloacae complex sp. OE43NF, assembly GCF_023544405.1. Lineage (NCBI taxonomy): Bacteria > Pseudomonadati > Pseudomonadota > Gammaproteobacteria > Enterobacterales > Enterobacteriaceae > Enterobacter > Enterobacter cloacae complex sp. OE43NF. The sequence goes on along the minus strand of NZ_JAMJFW010000054.1, from coordinate 17,124 downwards.
CGTGATCTGCCACGGTAAATCGAGCAGCGGATCGGGGTTGTCCCGCGCCATCACCAGCAGTTGCCCCTGATTCTCCTCCCAGTCCAGATCGGCATCGACCAGCGAGGTGAGCTGTGGCACGTTAAAAGTCGCGACCGCATGGCCTTTCACCGGCACGCCATCCGGCACCAGCGGCAGGGTAAACTCACCCACCAGCTTTACGGGCGGCACCTGGCCGGGGAGTTGTACATCAAGCTGACTAACCGAGAGAGTCTGGCCGCGTAACTGCCCTTTGAAACTGACCTGCTCACCGTTGTAGGTCACCGCCTGTACCGCAGGCGTCAGTGAGGCATGCAGTTCCCCTTCCCACTGTTGCCAGGGAGACAGGGTAAGACGGCGGATAGTGAGCCAGGTATTAGGCAGCACCGACTGCCATTGTGCCAGGGTTTTTGGCGCAACGGTTGAGGGGGCAGACTGGGGAATTTTACTGAGGCACACCGTGTTAAGTTCAAGCGCACCAATATCCAGATTCCAGCGGCTGGGGTGCGACAGCGTGGCGTTTTCAACCCTGGCAATCTCGCAATCCTCAACCAGATAGCGCAGATTGGGGATCACCAGCGCGTGACGGGTCAGTTTGGGGCTTTCCTCAAAGGCGATACGTGTACCGACAGGCAACCAGATACCGGCGAGGGTCGGTACCCACTGGGCGAGCGTCATTAGCAGCGTCAGCGGCAATAAAATCAACAGCAATAAGAGCGCAATCGCGGCTTTGTATTTACCCTTCATGGGCAGTTAATATCCTGATTTAGCGAGAGAATTAAGCCGACAGTGCCGATCATTGTCGCATGTTTAGTCAATCAGTTGAAGTAAATGCCAGTTTTAAGAATAGATGCTCTAAAATAATTGATAGAACTTATTGATTTAAATAATATTTTAGAAATTGTAAGATTATTTTAATCATGCTAACGTGGATGTAAAATCACTGGAGAAAGTCTTATGAAACTCGCGGTATATAGCACAAAGCAGTACGACAAAAAGTATCTGCAACATGTTAACGAGGCTTACGGGTTCGATCTTGAATTTTTCGACTTTCTGCTGACCGAAAAAACCGCTAAAACGGCGCACGGCTGTGAAGGCGTCTGCATCTTCGTGAACGATGACGGTAGTCGTCCGGTACTGGAAGAGCTGAAAAAGCACGGCGTAAAGTATATCGCCCTGCGCTGCGCTGGCTTCAATAACGTCGATCTTGATGCGGCGAAAGAGCTGGGGCTGAAGGTGGTTCGTGTTCCGGCCTACTCCCCGGAAGCGGTCGCGGAACATGCTGTGGGTATGATGATGTCCCTGAACCGTCGTATTCACCGCGCTTATCAGCGTACCCGAGATGCGAACTTCTCGCTGGAAGGACTGACCGGCTTTACCATGTACGGTAAAACCGCAGGCGTGATCGGTACCGGTAAAATCGGCGTGGCCGCCCTGCGCATTCTGAAAGGCTTTGGTATGCGCCTGCTGGCGTTTGACCCGTATCCAAGCGCCGCCGCGCTGGAGCTGGGCGTGGAATATGTCGATCTCCCGACCCTGTTCTCCCAGTCTGACGTGATCTCCCTGCACTGCCCGCTCACACCGGAAAACTACCACCTGTTAAATCAGACCGCGTTTGAGCAGATGAAAGACGGCGTGATGATCATCAACACCAGCCGCGGCGGGCTGATTGACTCTCAGGCGGCGATTGAAGCGCTGAAAACCCAGAAAATTGGCGCGCTGGGGATGGACGTGTATGAGAACGAACGCGATCTGTTCTTTGAAGACAAGTCTAACGACGTCATTCAGGACGACGTGTTCCGTCGCCTGTCAGCCTGCCATAACGTACTGTTTACCGGACACCAGGCGTTCCTGACCGCTGAGGCGCTGATCAGCATTTCCGAAACCACGCTGGGGAATTTACAGCAGCTGGAAAACGGCGAAGCGTGTCCTAACGAGATAGTCTAAGCCTGACATGCCGGGTGGCGGTTGCGCCCGGCACATACGCTACGCCCCGTCCGGGGCGTTATCGGTCTGCCAGGTCCGGTTCGGGAAGCGCCACCAGAGCAGGACCGCCGCCAGGGCAATAGCGCTCAGCACACTGAAGGCCGTCGCAAAAGAGTAGTGTCCGGCGATCGTCCCGGTTAAGGCAGGGCTCATCGATGCGCCAACCCCCTGCATCAGCATGACCACGCTCTGCCCGGCATTAACGTGCCCGCTCCCACGCAAAAGCACCACGATAAATGACGGCACCACCACGCCCAGGATCCCGGCGGCAAGACCATCAAGAATTTGTACCGGGATCATCATAAACGGTGCATCGGTAGACGCAGCCAGCGCCGCGCGTACCGGCATGATTAACAGCGCCAGCATAATTAAACGCCAGTACCCATCGCGTTCGATTCGCCTGGAGGCCAGGATAGCCACCGGGATCATCACCGCCTGCGAAATAATCACCGTCGCCGCAGCAAACACGCCGGGATTAACGCTGGCCGGTGCGGCAGCGACCCGCATGCTGAGCATCGGCAACAGGGCCGCATTCGCCAGATGGAACAGCAGCAGCGTCAGCCCGGTCACGAACAGGGCTCTGTTTTTCATCAGTACGGCGAAACCCGGCACCGGCTGATGTTCTGACACGTTCAGGCCGCGCGCCGCCTCGTTGTCGATATCCTTATTGCGTATCGTCAGCAGCGAACAGAGCGTTAACAGCGTTGTACAGGTCATCAGCAGGAAGATGCCCCCAATGCCCCAGTACCACGCAATGCCCCCGGCGATCAGTGCCGTGAGGAAATTCCCACCGTGATTGAACGCCTCATTTTTGCCCATCTGCGCGCTAAACCCGCTCTGCCCCGTCAGCCCCAGAGTGATCCCGGTGATAAGCGGCCCCACGAACGCCGCGCAGATCCCGGTGACAATTTGCGAGAGCGCGACAACGCCACTCTGCTGGCTAAACCAGAGCAGCAGCGTACTCAGGGTGATCAGCAAACAGAGCAGCGCCAGAACGGAACGTTTGTTTTTGGTGGTGTCGGTGATGAACCCCGCCGGCAGCGTGGCCAGAAGTCCTGCCAGACCTCCGGCGGTCATCAGCAAACCGATGTCATCCGGCGTCCAGTGCCGCTGCGTCAGGAAGATACCGAGAAAAGGACCGAGACCGTCACGGACGTCAGCGATAAAAAAACTCGTCAGGCACAACGCCCGCAGTGAACGAAGAGACATACTTCCTGCCTTTTGTCGGGATGGCTGGCTCGGTTAGCGGCGGCCTGAATCTCAAGTTCGCCGGGAAATCAAAACGTTGAGCCGAGTTTATCAGCCAGACGTCAGAGCGAAAACTACGCGATTTGATTACAGGCACGCCGGGTAACGCTGCGCTTACCCGTCCTACCGGATCAGCAGGCCCAGGCAAGCAGCATGTACCCTTAATAGATTACGTGGTTGGTTTTTAGATTTAAATCTGCAATCGCCGCCGGTTTGCCGAGTAAATATCCCTGGACTTCGTCACACTTATTTTTCTTCAGGAACGACAATTGTTCTACGGTTTCGACACCTTCTGCGGTGACCTCCATGGAATAGGCTTTACCCAGATCGATGATCTTCTCGACCACCGACTGGTTCTGTGTCGAATCCCCTAAAGAAAAAATAAAGCTTTTATCGAGCTTTAAGCCATCAAACTGGAACTTCCGCAGATAGCTCAGAGAGGCATAGCCGGTACCGAAATCATCAATCAGAATACGCACCCCCATTTTTTTCAGGGCCATCATGGTCTGCAACGTTTTCTCTGGATTAGAGAGCGTGACATTTTCAGTCACCTCTATTTCCAGCCGGGTAGGCTCAAGCCCGGTTTCATCAAGAATAGCTTTTATTCTTTCGGCGAGATCGCTTGCCTGGAATTCAATGGCTGAAATATTGACTGAAACCGAAAGCCCTGGCAGTTTTTCATGCGTCTCTGTACAGGCCTTACGAATGACCCAGTTGCTGAGGTTGATGATGAGCCCCGTTTCTTCAGCGAGTGGAATAAACTGATCGGGCATCATGTTTCCGCGTTCAGGATGCTGCCAGCGAACCAGGGCTTCTACGGCGTCGATGCGTGAATGTCTGAGGTTATAACGCGGCTGATAAACCAGATAGAGCTGGTCTTCCCGAATTGCGGTCTTCAGCGCTAATTCCAGCTTTCTGCGCTCGGTCAGCTTTTCCGACATATCCTGACGATAATAGACCCATCGGTTTCGACCGGATTGTTTAGCCTGATAAAGCGCAATATCAGCATAGCGTAAAAGGTCGTTTGCACTGGTACTGTCCTGGGGAGCCAGAGCAATGCCCATGCTGACGCCGATGGTCACATCATTGCCATCAATGATGAACGGGCGGTTGAGTTCTTGCACGATGCGATGACACACCTCTTCTATGTGGTCCAGGTGTCGGGTGTTGTCGAGAAGCAGCATAAATTCGTCCCCGCCCTGTCGTGCGACAAAATCACCGCGACGAACACATTGTTTAAGCCGTAAGGCAACCTCGCCAAGCAGGGCATCGCCCGTTGAGTGGCCGAAAATATCATTCACCGGTTTAAACTTGTCCAAATCAAGGCAAATCATGGCAAAGGGGGAATTGTGGATATCCTCTTTAGCCAACTGTCCTGTGAGGAACTCCTTAATATGGTACCGGTTGGGAAGGCCCGTTAATTCGTCATGGCGTGACAGGAATTCAACGCGTTTGGTGGCTTCCACTTCCAGAGAAACATCCGATGCTGCCCCCCGTAAAACCACCGTGCCATCAGGCTGAGCAGAGAATTTTGCCAGAAGAGTGCAGTACGAAGTTGACCGTTGAGCGTTAGTGTACGGGCAGTTCTTAAATTCAAAGCGCCCCGATAACTCACGCCGCCTGACGCACGTATTTAATAAACCGTTTGTCGAAGGAAAAAGCGCATCCAGCTTGCGTCCCAGCCACTGACTCTCGTCATAGCCCGTGACAGTCGTAAAACGCCCTGATAGCCAGGTGATCGTTAACGATAAATCCGTTTCCCAGAACCAGTCACTGGTGGTTTCACTGACATCCCTGAAGCGTTTTTCACTGGTAATCAGATTTAACCGAGCCTGCTCAAGGAGAAAGATATTTTCGTCATGAATTTTTGCCTTGTGCAAAATATGACGCATCAGGATCGCCGTCAGCGCGAGGGTCAGAAGGACAGACAGAATGAGCAAGGGTAAAAAATAAATGATCAATGCCTGGCCAGGGTTTTCTGTGTCCCAGATAATGTGGACTGGGCCATTCTGGGTACGTAACGTTAATGCTGTCAGACTGTCTGTTTCAGCAAGGGCGTCAGAAGAGACCGCGCGGACGTTTTCGATCCCTGCATCGTGCCCAATCGCAACCAGTTTCTTAGCCGTTAAGGTGTCGATAAACAACATGGTTGATGGCTTACCGGGCAACGGCTGCACGCTGGTATCATCTCCCGTCGTTATCCATGCCGCAGAAACTATGGCGGGGACGGAATGGATAAGCGTGAGCATGGAGACCGGCAGTCCATTTTTACTGCCCGTCTCACTGAGTAAATGGTCTATGGTGGATTGATCTAACCAGCGTTCCAGCTCTTCGTGCTTCAGTTTCCCGTCAAGCACGCTGTAACGGGTGGTTTCCTCCGGGGACAGCACAAACACGCCTTCGTAGCCAAAGTTATCATACAGAGACTTGCCCAGATTCTGCTTATCCCATGCCCAGTTCAGGTCAGTTTTTTGATGAAGATGTTTGTAAGCACCTCCCCACTCAGCATTGTCTTTCAAATGGCTGCGCATGTTTTCCTGGCGGGCGTCTAATGCTTGCCTTAACAAAAACTCGTCATGTTTATCGCTGATTTTATTAACATTGTTTTTAATGATCAGCAATGACACTATCGCTGCAATAAAAATACCTATCAACAAGGTAACAATATAGGTAAACGTTTTATTTATCAGTCCTTTAGAATGCTCGCTATCCGTAAAGCCAGGGGTCTTCTGAGGTATGGTCATTCTTCGCCTTCTTAACTGCTATTACGTCATTTTTGTGCTATCCACAGTTATCGGCAAAAAAACACAAATTTTTATAGCGAAGCCTCCTTAAGCAAAACATTGTTTATTTTTTTAACTCAGATCAAATTATTCCGCATTAACGCGCATAAAAAACCGGACTGTCCGCCCGGTTCTGTTTTCAGCTAATAATGAACAACAGGTCTAAACCCATTATATTCTGTTAAGCAAAATATTAAGCATGCGGCGTAATGGTTCCGCTGCCCCCCATAATAGTTGATCCCCCACGGTCAATACCGAATAAACAGGTTCATTATTTAGCGCCATTTTTTTATAACGCCCTACGCCAACCTTAAGCGTGCCGCTAATATGTGTGGGAGTAAGCTGGCTGACGCTGGCTTCTTTATTATTAGGGACGTATTTTACCCAAGGGTGAGCGTCGCTTACCCTTTTAGCAAATTCAGCTTCATCCACTTCGCGTTTGAGTTTCATTGTAATGGCCGCACTATGGCACCTGATTACACCAACACGAATGCACAGACCATTAACCGGGATGGTGCCTTTTTTCAGGCCAAGGATTTTATTTGTTTCTGCTTCTCCCTTCCACTCTTCGCGGCTATTGCCATCCCCCAGGTCGCTATCAATCCAGGGAATGATGCTCCCCATCAGCGGCGCGCCAAAATTCTCAACAGGCAAGTCACTGCTGTTAATCAGTTCGCTGACTTTATTGACCAGAGGAAGCACCGAGCCTGCGTTTTCCAGCTCATCGGGGGTTAAATTTCGGGTGACAAATGCACTTTGGGCGATCAACTCGCGAACATGCTTTGCACCCGCACCCGACGCCGACTGATAGGTCATCACGCTCATCCATTCAATGAGATCGGCCTTGATCAAACCGGCGAGCCCCATCAGGCTTAAGGTGATTGAACAGTTTCCGCCTACAAAAAGTTTACCGCCCTTTTTGATGGAATCATCGATATTTACACGGTTCACAGGATCCAGGATGATACAGGCTCTTTCGTCCATTCGCAGCGTTGATGCGGCATCGATCCAGTAACCTTCCCAACCATGATCAATTAATGACTGATACATCGATTTTGTATATTCACCGCCCTGGCAGGTAATGATGATATCCATTTCCGCCAGCGCATCCAGTGAATACGCATCTTTAAGTACCGAACGGACACCATTAATGACAGGCCCAGGTGCCCCAACAGAAGACGTACTAAAAAAACTGGCTGCAATATCATTAAAATCATTTTCTTCGACCATGCGTTGCAGCAATACTGACCCAACCATACCGCGCCAACCAACAATGCCAACCTGCTTCACGGGTTTACCTCAATGACGTTACAAAAGTGTTAAGAGAGGTAAAGTTTATAACCCGTTAAATCCCGCGCGTCATTCTTTATTTTACTCGTTTTTGCAATAATAAGAATGTTTAATAAGGGGTTAGCGAAACTGATGAATATTGTGTTTGTGTTCAAGTCAAAAAAAATAGATATCTTTAATTAGGCTGTTTAAAACGATTTTATGCCCCTCGGAAACATAAAGTCATAGTTATCAGCGAAGCCGATGCCCACACCGATGCGCCGTTTGCAACGCCACCTTTCCTCAACGCATAAAAAACCCGCCGGTTGGCGGGTCGGTTAGTCTTTAAAGATCAGAGATTTTTTTCTTCAACTCTTCAAGCCTGCTGTTATCTTCCTCAGTGAAAATTGTTGCATCATACAACATCTGATTATCAGTACCGTCCACTCTTACGAGTGTCACAGTCAAAACAGCGTCTTTTGGGGCATAAAGTACACCCCATTCAGAATTCTTAGGGGGGGCAATAGCCCATGTGGCTTCTTCATTTGGCTTAAGCCCCTCAGGAATATCATAGAAAAAATTACTTACCAGCCATGGTACTGAGTATCCCTCGCTTGCCATCACTCCGTGCAGGTACGCTCTGGAGATAACGGTATCAGTATTATTTTTAACAACCAGTCTAATTACGGGTTGTGGCTTACCGTCTTGCTCAGGCTCCATGGTAAATCTGGATGATAAAACCTGGATTTTCATCAACTCTTTTTTAGCCACGTCAGCGTCAGCTTTTTTCTCTTCCAGCGCTTTGATTTCCTGAGTCATCTTTTCTTTTAACTTCATCTCTCTCTCAGCAGTGACTTGCTGTGCGTAAGAGATTATTTCTTCACCCGTCTTACCAGACAGGCTTTCGCGCATCTTTTTGCTTATCTCTTCGTTATCATTATTTGAAGTGGAACGCATCAGGTCAGCCATATTGATGTTACTGAATGCCACAACCTTTAAGGCGTTATCGAATTCCTCCCGTTTATTTTCCGGAAGTGAATCTCTGACTTTGGCTATCGAGGATTTCATTGCAGCATCAGTTGAAGAATCAATTTTGGGTTTATCGCACCCGACGAGTAAGCAAGAAAGTAATAACACACCAACAATTTTCTTCATGTTCCTGTTCCATCAGTAAAAAATTAAGATTAATCCTACCAGAGTTTGACCATACGACAAAATCTACTTGTGCATGTTATTGGAAATTTGTTGCATACCAGACGAAACCCTTAGCTTTAACTGCTTCGCCAGTGCGGAGCAAAATTAGAGGCGTTTTAGAGAAGAGAAACTGGACAAAAAAACCGGGCTTCCGCCCGGTCCTGTTTAAGCCAAAATTGACGCTACTCGCTCAGCCCGCGATTCTCCAGCATCGGCTCAATCTTCGGAGCGTGCCCGCGCCAGGTTCGGTACAGTTCAGCTAAATCCGTGCTGTTCCCGCGCGACAGAATCGCCTCACGGAATTTTTGTCCATTCTCGCGGGTTAAACCGCCCTGCTCGACAAACCACTGATAGCCATCATCCGCCAGCATCTGCGTCCACAGGTAGGCGTAATAACCTGCCGCATAGCCGCCGCCGAAGATATGCGCGAAGTAGCTGCTGCGATAACGTGGCGGTACGGCGGGCAGATCCAGCCCCTCTTTTTCCAACGCTGCTTTTTCAAATTCCTCTACGCTCGAAACGGCCTCACGAATGCCGTGCCAGTTCATGTCCAGCAGCGCGGCGCTGAGCGTTTCCGTCATGTCATAGCCTTTGTTGAAATGGGTTGCGTTGAGCATGCTATCTCGCAGCGCGCCCGGCATCGGTTCGCCGGTCTCGTAATGGCGGGCATAGTGGGTAAATACCTGCGGGTGGCTGGCCCAGTGCTCATTGATTTGCGACGGGAACTCAACAAAATCACGCGGGGTATTGGTCCCGGACAGCGTGGCGTAGCGCTGACTGGCAAACAGGCCGTGCAGCGTATGACCAAATTCGTGGAACAGGGTTATTACATCATCCCAGGAGAGCAGCGCGGCGCCTCCGTGGCTGGGTTTTTGATAGTTACACACGTTGTAGATAACTGGACGGGAGGCAAATTCATATGATTGCTCGACGAAATTCCCCATCCACGCTCCGCCCTGTTTCGAATCGCGGGCGAAGAAATCGCCGTAGAACAGCGCCATGCCTTCTCCGGTGTGGTCGAAAATTTCCCACACGCGGACGTCCGGGTGATACACCGGAATATCGAAGCGCTCGACGAAGCGGATGCCAAACAGCTGGCTGGCCGTCCAGAATACGCCATCATGCAGTACGTTATTGAGCGCAAAATACGGCTTAATTTGCGACTCATCCAGGGCATATTTCGCCTGACGCACACGCTCGGCATAAAAGGCCCAGTCCCAGGCCTGCACGGTGAAGCCGCCCTGCTCATCATCAATGACTTTCTGGATATCGGCCTGTTCCTGCACCGCACGGGTGCGCGCCGCAGGGACAATTCCACGCATAAAGGTCAGTGCGGCCTCCGGCGTTTTTGCCATCTGGTCGGCAATGCTCCAGCTCGCAAAGTCGTCAAAGCCCAAAAGCTGCGCCTGGCGCGCACGCAATGCCGTGAGACGAAGGATCAATTCGCGGGTATCATTTTCATCGCCTTTCTGCGTACGCAGCCAGCCTGCGTTGAACAGGTTTTCACGGGTCTGTCGATTGCGAAGCAGTGAAAGCGCAGGTTGTTGGGTGGTGTTCAGGAGGGGGATTAGCCAGCGATCTTTCAGCCCTTTATCGGCGGCGGCCTGAGCAGCCGTGGCGATCTCCTCTGCGCTTAACCCCTCGAGCTGGTGAACATAATCCACCACCAGCCCGCCCGCCTTATCTGCGGCCAGCAGTCGCTGGTTGAACTGGCTGATCAGTGAGGCGACTTGTGTGTTCAGGTCTTTCAGTTCAGCTTTTTCAGCGTCGTTCAGTCGCGCCCCGGCCAGCACGAAGCGCTGGTGCGTCACTTCAACCAGTCGGCGGGACTCAGCATCCAGCGCCTCACGATCCTGCCAGACGCTCTCCACGCGGGAAAACAACGTGTCGTTGAGCCAGATATCATTGGCCAGCGCGGCCAGCTCGGTTGAGAGCTGTTCTTCCAGCTCCTGAAGGCGGGCATTGGTGTGCGCCGACGTCATGGCAAAGAAAATACTGCTGACGCGCGCGAGCATGGCACCGCTTTTCTCCAGCGCCAGTACCGTATTATCGAAATCGGGTGCTGCCGTTTGCGCGACGATGGCGTCAATATCTGCCCGCTTCTGGCGTATGGCCTCATCAAATGCCGGGCGATAGTGGCTGTCGTTGATTTCATCAAAACGCGGGGCCTGATAAGGCAGCAGGCTAATGTCAAAAAAAGGGTTACGGGTTGACATCTTTTACTCCTGATAACGGTTAACTTTCCCAGAGTAGGCCAGGCCGCCATTGACCGCAATGCGGTCATACAAATGATGCCTTAACGCACCCTCTCAGGGCGTGCTATGTTAGTACAACACAAAAAGCGTTGAGGAACAGTGAGATGATTATTTTAGTTACCGGGGCAACGGCAGGTTTTGGTGAATGCATCACGCGTCGCTTCGTCGCCAACGGCCACAAGGTGATTGCCACCGGCCGCCGTCAGGAGCGTCTGCAGGAGCTGAAAGAAGAGTTGGGTGACAATATCCTGACCGCGCAGCTTGATGTGCGCAACCGCGCCGCCATTGAAGAGATGATTGCCAACCTTCCCGCGCAGTGGCGTGCCATTGACGTACTGGTCAACAACGCCGGTCTGGCGCTGGGTATGGAGCCCGCGCACAAAGCCAGCGTGGAAGACTGGGAAAACATGATCGACACCAACAACAAAGGGCTGGTGTATATGACCCGCGCCGTACTGCCAGGCATGGTGGAGCGCAATCGCGGCCACATTATCAATATCGGCTCGACCGCCGGAAGCTGGCCGTATGCGGGCGGCAACGTCTATGGTGCGACAAAAGCGTTCGTGCGTCAGTTCAGCCTGAACCTGCGTACCGATCTGCACGGCACCGCCATTCGCGTCACGGATATCGAGCCGGGCCTGGTGGGCGGTACCGAGTTCTCCAACGTGCGTTTCAAAGGCGATGACGCGAAAGCAGATAAAACCTACGAAAATGCCAACGCGCTGACGCCGGAAGATGTCACTGAAGCGGTCTGGTGGGTCGCGACGTTGCCAAACCACGTCAATATTAACACCGTAGAGATGATGCCTGTCAGCCAGAGCTTTGCCGGACTTAACGTCCATCGAGGCTGACTCTGCCCTTCCCGGCCTGCGGGCCGGGTCTGTATCAGGGTATAAAAGAATGGTAGTATGTTCAGGCTAACTCTCTGAGAAATGACAACTCATGGCCGCTGAATCGCAACTCAATCCCACCCAGCCCGTTAACCAGCAAATCTATCGCATATTACGACGTGATATTGTGCATTGCCTGATCCCGCCTGGTACCCCGCTTTCAGAAAAAGAGGTATCCGTGCGTTTTGACGTTTCCCGTCAGCCCGTACGTGAGGCGTTTATCAAGCTTGCTGAAAACGGCCTGATTCAGATCCGCCCGCAGCGCGGCAGCTATGTGAATAAAATATCGCTTTCTCAGGTCCGTAACGGCTGTTTTGTCCGTCAGGCCATTGAGTGCGCGGTGGCCCGGCGTGCGGCCACGCTGATGAATGACAACCAGTGTTACTGGCTGGAGCAAAACCTGCATCAGCAGCGTATTGCCATCGACCGCAAACAGCTTAACGACTTCTTTCAGCTCGATGATGAGTTTCACCAGAAGCTGGCGCAAATTGCCGATTGTCAGCTGGCCTGGGATACCATTGAAAACATTAAAGCCACGATCGACCGTGTGCGTTATATGAGTCTTGACCACGTCTCGCCACCGGAAATGTTGCTTCGACAGCATTATGATATTTTCAGCGCGCTGGAAAAACGCGACCCTGACGGTGTGGAAAAAGCGATGACCGTCCATCTGCAGGAGATCAGCGAATCCGTGCAGCTTATTCGGCAGGAAAACAGCGAGTGGTTTAGCGAAGATTAAATTCGCCGCACCCTTTCGGCGCGGCGGAGAGATTAGCGTACAACCAGGACCGGAATAGTGGCGTAGCGCAGGATAGATTCCGCATTTGAACCCAGCAGATGCGTGGTGATAGTCGGGTTTTTTGAACCGATAACAATCACGTCATATTCCCCTTCTTTGCTCATCCTGATAATTTCATCGCGCACGTTGCCGAAACGCACCTCACAATGAATGTCCTCCGGGGAGAGATCGAAGAGACGCGTTAACTCCTTCATCTTTTTGCTGGATTCCGCGGTCATATACTCTTCAAACTTCCTGATATCTGCATTGAATCCGCGAAGTAACGAGCGGCTGCTGTTGGGCAGAATGTTGACCAGGGTTATCGATGCACCTTCAGCCTTCGCCAGGTTGGCCGCGTGCCGCACCGCTTTATCGCTTAAATTCATTTCAAACACATCAACAGGCATCAAGATTTTCTTATACATAAGCCTGACTCCTTATTTCCAGGAAACGTTATTTACTGCATCCAGAGTGCCATCAGGAATATAAACCAGACTTAAACGCTCACCCGTTGAAATTATCAATTAAAGAAAATAACTGTCCGCTTTGTAAATTACCGTCGTGAACCGTCATCGCCCTGCCGAAATGAAGAAAAAAGTGTGAGTTTGATCAAAAACAAAAAAAAGATGTCCAGAGAGGCGTATTTATAGTGCCCCGTGGACGGCACAACCTGAAATAGCGCCGTAACGGATGTGTTAGCGAGGAGAAAATACCATGATGACTTACGACCGTAACCGTAATGCAATTACCACCGGCAGCCGCGTAATGATTAACGGCACCGGGCATACCGGGGTAATTAAAGCGATCCACAGCGAGGGACTGGATGCCGCGCAGGTACGTCGCAGCAAAACGGTGGAAGTGGAAGGATGTGAAGGTAAGTTCGAACCGATTGAACTGATTCGCCTGGGTATGCACTAACCGGTGCGACATCATGCCGCCGCGAACGGCGGCATGACTGAATTACAGCTGTGCCGCGTACTGCGCAACTGTGGCTTTCGCGCCCTTTTGCAGAAGGGTCTGATACGCCGTCATGACCGCCTCCACAAAGCACGTGTCGTGCGGCAGTTCCTTACCGAAGATGGCTTCAATGCCCAGCAGGGCTTTCACCCGACTTTCCCCTTCCGCGCTCCCGTTGACCGCGGCCTGAATCACCGCCAGCTGAGGATCGCTCACGTCGATGGCGTTCCCCTGTTCATCCACCCCGCCGACATAGCGCATCCAGCCCGCCACACCCAGCGCCAGCAGTGGGAAAGGTTTCTGATGCACCAGATGCCAGCGCACGGAATCGAGCATACGCTGCGGAAGTTTCTGGCTGCCGTCCATCGCGATTTGCCAGGTCCGGTGGCGCAGGGCCGGGTTGCTGTAGCGAGCTATCAGCAGATCGGCATAGTGGCCTAAATCAACCCCTTTTACTTTCAGCGTCGGCGCCTGCTCTTTCAGCATCAGCGCGTGGGCGGCACGACGGTAGTGTTCATCTTCCATACAGTCGTTAATGTGCTGATAACCCGCCAGATAGCCAAGGTACGCCAGGAAAGAATGGCTGCCGTTGAGCATCCGCAGCTTCATCTCTTCAAACGGAATAACGTCGGCCACCAGCTCCGCCCCCGCCTTTTCCCACTGCGGACGTCCGGCGACAAAGTTATCTTCAATCACCCACTGACGGAACGGCTCGCAGGCCACGCCCGCCGGATCGCGTACGCCGGTCAGCTGCTCGATTTTATCCAGCGTTTCCGGCGTCACCGCAGGCACAATACGATCCACCATGGTTGACGGGAAGGTGACGTTGGCCTCAATCCACGCGGCCAGCTCCGCGACGACCGCGCGGGCATAGGCGCAGGTGACATTGCGCATAACGTGGCCGTTCTCCGGCATGTTGTCACAGGACATAACGCTAAAGGCAGGCAGCCCCGCCGCTTTGCGTCGCGCCAGCGCTTCAACCACTACACCCGGCGCAGATTTGGGCTGATGCGGGTTTTGCAGGTCGGCCGCAATCAATGGGTGATCGAGCATCAGTTTGCCCGTGGCCGGTGAGTGGCAGTAGCCTTTTTCGGTGATGGTGAGCGACACAATCGCCACCTGCGGCTCACACATCGCCGCCAGTACGGCCTCCAGCCCGTCAACCTGCGCGTGCAGCGCATTTTTGACCACACCGACGACCCGTGATGTCCACGCGTCCGCCGACATTTCGGCCACGGTATAGAGGTTATCCTGCGCGTTCAGATCGGCAATCTGCTGTTCGCCACCAATCAGGTTCACTTCTGTGTAACCCCAGTCGCTGCCGTGTTCAGCGGCCAGAATATCGGCGTACACCGCCTGGTGTGCACGGTGGAACGCGCCAAACCCTAAATGAACAATGCGTGCCTGGAGGCTGCCGCGATCGTACTGAGGCAGCGTCGCTTTCGCCTGTAATAATCGGTTTTCCATGGTTGAGACTCGTTTAATTAAGGAAGCTGAGTTCTGCGACCGCACGTTGGCGCGCGGCCGCGCATGTTGACTACACCAGCCAGAATGGCAGTAACCCCCTGGTGCCTTGCCCACCACCATACGGGTTATGTTCAGCGGAACATTGATTTACATTAACTTTGCGCTAACTGGTGTGATATCAAAATTAAGTTGTGTGACATCTTTCAAAAAGATATATACCAACGTCACACAAGATTACGCGCCGGTTCTGCGCCTGAACGGCCAGCAGGCTCACGGCACAGCCTGTCGTAGGAATACCCCGTCAAATCTTCCACCACACGGCGTGCTTCGGCGGACACCAGCTGGGGAGAACCGTTTGCTTTCAGGCGGTCCAGTTCATCCACGAAGATCTTGTGCGTACGCTTGTTCAGATGGAACGTTAATGCCTGCCACAACGCCAGGATGAGTAAGCCCGCAGTCCCGATGAACATCAGCATTGCGATGGTATGAATGGCCTCCTCCGGCTGTGTCTGGCTGCCCTTCACAAAGCCGCCATTCTGTAATAGCAGCCCCACAATAAAGGTGGCGATGGCCACGGTCGTTTTGCGGGAGAAGGTCATCACCGCCGCGAACAACCCCTCGCGACGCTGGCGACTAACCATCTCGTCAATATCGGGGATGAACGGGAAAACGTTCCACGGCGTAAACTCCAGCACACAGCGACCGACCTGATATAACCCAGCCAGAACAACCAGCGTCGCGACGGTATTAAGTGCCGGAATTTGATACACAGCGAAAAAGCCGCCCAGGCAGAGCATCATCAGCGAGTAGGCAAACACATACAGCTTCGACGGCCCGAATTTAATGATCCCCACTCCCGCAATCAGCGTGACAGGCAGGCCGACGATACTCATCGACAGCAGTGTGCCGGCAAGCGACGAAGAGACATTCAGGCAGTAAACACAGAAGAAGACAAACACGGTGTTGTAGACATCTTTCCCGGTAAACGACAGCAGGTAGATGGCAAGGTGTTTTCTGAAGGCCCGGATTTTCAGCGTTGAACCATATTCTTTAAAGAGGCGACCAAAGGCAGCCAGCTTTTGCGTCAGCGTTCGGGGCGCCGTGCTTGTTTCAAGCTCGGCCAGCATCTCCGGGGTTAACTCGCGTTCCCAGGTCACCTTCCACGAGATAAAGACGCACACCATAAACAGGACGGCAAAAATAACGCCGTTAATCAGATAAGCATGGGCGCTGTTTTCCCCAAAATAGCCAATCAGCAGCCCCGGAATGAACGTCGCCAGGAAGGTACCGGACGCAGAAAGGAACATGCGACAGGTAGAAAGCTTGGTGCGCTGGTTAAAGTCTTTTGTCATTTCCGATGGCAGCGTTTCCCAAGGGATCAATACCATCGCGGCGATAATTTCAAACGCCAGATAGACCGCGAGATAAAAACCGTAGGTCATGCCATCAAGCCACAGTAACGCATAGACCAGCATTAACGGCGCGCCGATCAGCAAAAAGAAGCGTCGACGACCAAATTTTTTACCAAAATAATTTTTGTAAAAATGATCGGTGAAACTTCCCATAAACAGACTGACAATGGCATCGACAATACGCGCGATGGCGACAATGGAGGCTGCCTCAACCGGCGATAGCCCAACGAATGTCGTATAGAAAAATAACAGCCAGGCGCCGATCACGGTAAATGCACCGCCACCCATAATATCCGTTAGTCCGTAGCCGATACTAACCGGAATGGTAATTTTTTTAGCCGCACGAGACATATTTCATCCCCACTTGATGAAGTGAATTTAAAATTTGAAATAATTCTTAGCGTTGTCGTGGCAAATATTTTTAATCATCCGCGTGAGAATATCGTTATTATCAGGGACTTCTCCCCGCTCCACCCAACCGCCGATCATATTGCATAGAATGCGGCGAAAATAATCGTGGCGGGTATAGGAGACCAGGCTGCGGGAGTCGGTCAGCATGCCGACAAAATTCATTAACAGCCCCTGATCTGCCAGGCTGTTGAGCTGGTTTTCCATCCCGCGACGGGTGTCGTTAAACCACCAGCCGGAGCCGAATTGCATCGGTGATTTCACTCCCAGTTCTGCACTCTGAAAATTGGCGATCGTCGTCGCGACAATATCGTTGTAGCTGGGGTTGAGGTTATACAGGATGGTTTTTGGCAGCGCGTCTGCAAGGGCCATGGCATCCAGCAGCTGATTAATATTCGCAGCAAGATTGACCTGATCCGTCAGTGAATCAAACCCGGTATTTATGCCCAGGGCACGGTA
>NZ_JAMJFW010000053.1:0-28243 GCF_023544405.1 Enterobacter cloacae complex sp. OE43NF | reverse complement strand
GGAGAGAGAGGGAGAAAACAGGGTGTTAAGCCGAAATCTGCTCCATCGCCTGCAAAATACGTTTATCCGAAATCGGATACGGCGTACCGAGCTGCTGGGCAAAGAAGCTGACGCGTAACTCTTCGATCATCCAGCGGATCGCCTGAACGTCTTCATCGTCACGACGTGCCGGTGGCAGTTTGTTCAGCCACTGCTGCCACGCCTGCTGCACGTTTTCCACTTTCAGCATCTGGGCACGGTCACGATGCGGATCGATGGCCATTTTCTCCAGCCGTTTTTCAATCGCCTGCAGGTAACGCAGCGTGTCGCCGAGACGGTTGAAGCCATTGCCGGTGACAAAGCCCCGGTACACCAGGCCCGCCATCTGCGCTTTGACATCCGACAGCCCCAGCGCCATGGTCATATCCACGCGCCCTTTCAGGCGTTTGTTGATATTGAACACGGTGGTGAGGATCTGCTCGACCTGTTTGGCAATATCAACCACGGTGTCGTTCAGCTCCGCGCGTACCTTTTCATGAAGCTGAGCAAAGCCCTCTTCTGACCAGACCGGACCGCCCGCCTCGTGGATCAGCTTGTCCACGCCGCAGGAGATGCAGTCGTCGATCAGATCCAGCACTTTGCCGTACGGGTTAAAGTACAGCCCCAGCTTGGCTTTGTTCGGCAGCTTCTCGTGCAGATACTTGATCGGCGACGGGATGTTGAGCAGCAGCAGGCGGCGCAGCCCGCGCCACATCATCTGCTGCTGTTCCTGCGGGTTATCAAACAGCTTGATCGCCACGCTGTCGCGCTCATCCACCAGCGCAGGCCACGCCTTCACTTTGTAGTTGCCGCGTTTTTGCTCGTAGCTTTCGGGGAGCTGACCAAAGCTCCAGATGTGCAGCCCGCTCTGCTCAATCCCATCATCCGCCACTGCGGACAAGGTCTCCTGCACTTTGCCTTTCAGCGCCTCTTTCAGCGCGGTGAGCGAACGGCCTTCCTGCAGCTTCTTGTTTTTATCGTCCACCACGCGGAAGGTGATTTTCAGGTGATCGGGCACCTGATCCCAGTTCCAGTCTTCGCGGTCAATGGTGGTACCGGTCATGCGGCGGAACTCACGCTCCAGCGCATCCAGCAGCGGCATCTCCAGCGGCGTGACGCGGCCTAAAAAAGCTTCGGCGTAGTTAGGGGCCGGAACAAAGTTACGCCGCACCGGTTTCGGCAGCGATTTGATCAGCGCAATCACCAGTTCGCGGCGAAGGCCGGGAATTTGCCACTCAAATCCACTCTCATCCACCTGGTTTAGCAGTGGCAGCGGGATATGAACGGTGACACCATCCGCGTCCGTTCCCGGCTCAAACTGATAGGTCAGCCGCAGCTTAAGGTTGCCCTGATGCCAGAAGTTCGGGTAGTCGAGCTTACTGACCGACTCCGCCCCTTCTTTAATCAGCATGCTCTTTTCAAAGTTGAGCAGATCCGGCGTCTCTTTGCTGGCCTTCTTCCACCAGCTGTCAAAGTGACGGGCGGAAATGACATCGTGGCTGATGCGCTGGTCGTAAAATTCGAACAGCGTCTCGTCATCCACCAGAATGTCGCGACGACGGGATTTGTGCTCCAGCTCTTCCACTTCAGCACGCAGCTTGAGGTTTTCACGGAAGAAGGCGTGACGGGTCTGCCAGTCGCCCTCCACCAGCGCGTGGCGGATAAACAGCTCGCGGCACAGCGCCGGGTCAATCTGGCTGTAGTTGACCTTACGCGCGGCCACCACCGGCAGACCGTAGACGGTCACTTTTTCGGTTGCCATCACCGCCCCCTGCGCGCGCTCCCAGTGCGGTTCACTGTATGAGCGTTTCAGCAGGTGTTGCGCCACCGGCTCCACCCATTCCGGATCGATACGCGCGGCAATACGCCCCCACAGACGGCTGGTTTCCACCAGTTCAGCAACCATGGTCCACTTGGGTGGTTTCTTGAACAACCCGGAGCCGGGGAAGATGGAGAAACGGGCGTTGCGCGCACCGGTATACTCCTGCTTTTCGGCATCCTTCATGCCGATATGGGACAGCAGTCCGGTCAGCAATGCGATGTGAATTTCGCGGTACTCCGCCGGTTCACTGTTCACCGGGATACCGAGCTCTTTCACCACCTGGCGCAGTTGGGTGTAGATATCCTGCCACTCGCGCACGCGCAGGTAGTTGAGGAAATCCACGCGGCACTGACGGCGGAACTGGTTAGATGACAGCGCTTTCTGCTGCTCGCCGAGGTAGTTCCACAGGTTCACGAAGGCAAGGAAATCCGACTCTTTGTCGTGGAAGCGACGGTGTTTTTCATCCGACGCCTGCTGTTTGTCCATTGGCCGTTCACGCGGATCCTGAATGGAGAGCGCCGAGGTGATGATCATCGCCTCGCGCACACAGCCGTGTTTTTGCGCTTCCAGCACCATGCGCGCCAGACGCGGGTCCACCGGCAACTGGCTGAGCTGCCGTCCCAGCGGCGTCAGTTTATACGCGGTGGCCTGCTCGTCGGTGGTGATCGCCCCCAGCTCTTCCAGCAGGCGTACGCCGTCCTGAATATTGCGTTTGTCCGGCGCTTCGACAAACGGGAAAGCGGCGATATCGCCCAACCCCAGCGCGGTCATCTGCAGGATGACGGAAGCCAGGTTGGTGCGCAGGATTTCCGGGTCGGTAAACTCCGGGCGGGAGAGGAAATCGTCTTCTGAATAGAGACGAATACAGATCCCCTCCGACACACGTCCACAGCGCCCTTTACGCTGGTTGGCCGACGCCTGTGAAACCGGCTCAATCGGCAGACGCTGTACCTTGGTGCGGTAGCTGTAGCGGCTGATACGCGCCGTACCCGGATCAATCACATACTTGATGCCCGGCACGGTCAGCGAGGTTTCCGCCACGTTGGTTGCCAGCACGATGCGGCGCCCGCTGTGTGGCTGGAACACGCGGTTCTGTTCACTGTTGGAGAGACGTGCGTAAAGCGGCAAAATTTCCGTGTGGCGCAGATCGCGCTTGCTGAGCGCGTCGGCGGTATCGCGGATCTCACGCTCGCCGCTCATAAAGATCAGAATGTCGCCCGCGCTCTCATTGCCCAGTTCGTCAACGGCGTCGAAAATTGCCTGCAACTGGTCGCGCTCGGTATCCTCCGCCTCCTCCACGATCGGGCGATAGCGCACTTCTACCGGATAGGTACGACCGGAAACTTCAATAATCGGTGCGTTATTGAAATGTTTTGAGAAACGCTCCGGGTCGATGGTCGCGGAGGTGATGATAATTTTCAGATCCGGGCGACGCGGCAGTAGCTCTTTCAGGTAGCCGAGCAGGAAGTCGATGTTCAGACTGCGCTCGTGCGCCTCATCAATAATGATAGTGTCGTACTGCATCAGCAGACGATCCTGCTGAATTTCCGCCAGCAGGATACCGTCGGTCATCAGCTTGACCATGGTGTTATCGCTCACATGGTCGCTGAAACGCACCTTATAACCGATGCAGCCGCCCGGCTCCGTTTGCAGCTCCTCGGCAATACGGTTCGCCACGGTACGCGCCGCCAGACGACGCGGCTGGGTATGACCAATCAGGCCCTTCACTCCGCGGCCGAGCTCCATACAGATTTTTGGCAGCTGTGTGGTTTTCCCCGAGCCGGTCTCCCCCGCCACGATCACCACCTGGTGGTCGCGCACGGCGTTGAGGATCTCCTGCTTCTTCTGACTGACGGGCAGGTTTTCCGGATAGGTGATTGCCGGACGAGCCGCTTCGCGCAGCACAACTTTCCCTGCCGCCTGTTCAATCTCTTTCGCCATCTCCTGGAAAATGGCCTGTTGTGCATCAGGATTTTTAACCTTCTTCACCCCGTGCAAGCGGCGAGCAAAGCGCTGTTTATCGCGCAACATCAGTGAATCAAGCTGTTGCAGGAGCATCGGGAAGGTCAATTTTTGTTGTTCTGTCATAGCATTAACGGGCAGTGCACTGCCGGATAAAATCTCTTTGTAATGATTGCTATAGAGTACCACATCAGCGCTTTCCACGCCTTATTCAAAAAATTCGAACATAGGCTTCGATATATTGCGCTATCTCTGTGGCAGGATTGTGAATAAAGTGTCAACAAGCAACGGGGCAACCCCCTTCAATCAAATGCAAAACAGGAATCACCCATGAGCAAAGTATTAGTTTTGAAATCCAGTATTCTGGCAGGGTACTCTCAGTCTGGTCAGCTGTCTGATTATTTCGTTGAACAGTGGCGTGAACACCATTCCGCAGACCAAATCACCGTGCGTGACCTGGCTGCAAACCCAATTCCTGTGCTGGATGGCGAGCTGGTTGGCGCGCTGCGTCCAAGCGATGCACCGCTGAGCCCACGCCAGCAGGAAGCCCTGGCGCTCTCTGATGAGCTGATTGCTGAACTGCAGGCGCACGACGTAATCGTGATCAACGCCCCAATGTACAACTTCAACATCCCAACCCAGCTGAAGAACTACTTCGACCTGGTGGCTCGCGCTGGTGTTACCTTCCGTTACACCGAAAATGGCCCGGAAGGTCTGGTGAAAGGCAAGCGTGCCATCGTGCTGACCAGCCGTGGCGGTATTCATAAAGATACCCCAACCGACCTGGTTGCGCCGTACATGAGCCTGTTCCTGGGCTTCATCGGGATCACCGACGTGAACTTCGTGTTTGCAGAAGGTATCGCTTACGGTCCTGAAGTGGCGACCAAAGCACAGACCGACGCGAAAGCCGCGATCGACAGCCTGGTGGCTGCCTAAGATTTCCCCCTCTCACCGCCCGGTGAGAGGGTTTTTCTTTTCTCCCGCATTTCGTTATCATCCGCTCCCACTCTCCAGCCGGGCGGCCTGATGTCTGCGATTATTGATTCTTTTATAGCCCCACCGTGTCATGACGACATTGAGATCCTCTGGCAGGATGAACATCTGCTGCTGATCAATAAACCTTCCGGTCTGCTTAGCCTCTCGGGTAAAAATCCGCAAAATCTCGATTCGGTGCACTATCGTCTGGTTCAAAACTTTCCTGGCTGCACGCTGGTGCATCGCCTGGATTTTGGCACGTCCGGCCTGATGGTGATTGCACGTAATAAGCCGATCAACGCCGCGCTGTGCCAGCAGTTTAGCCAGCGCAGCGTGGAGAAAGTCTATAGCGCCCTGCTTTGCGGCCACCTGGAAAACGATGAAGGGGTGATTGATGCGCCGATTGCCAAAGACCCGGCGCTGTTTCCGCTGATGTCGATCTGTGCCGTTAACGGCAAACCCGCCCGTTCCCGCTATCGGGTGGTGGAACGCCTGCATCAAAACGCGGCGATGCCGCTCACGCGGGTAGAACTGACGCCTGAAACCGGGCGAACCCACCAGTTGCGCATTCACTGTCAGCTGCTGGGCCACCCGATTTTGGGCTGCGATTTATATGGGGGACGGGCATGGCCTGGCAGCGGAACAACGCCGAGGCTGATGCTGCATGCCAGTCAGTTGAATTTTATTCATCCGGTGAGCGGCGAGCCGGTTAACGCTCATCACACCGCACCGTTCTGAACCGTCTTACCACATCAAATCGTCAGGGATTTTGAAATCGGCATACGGATCGTCTTCATCCTGCTCTTCCTGACTCAGGGCGCTGTTTAACACAATACTGTCGGCATCGCGCTGGGCAATTTTATCCGCCACCACCGCCGGGATAATGGCGTATTCGCAGTCGCCATTAGCGTTAATCACCAGACGTGCGATGGCCAGACGACCGTTAATCAACTGGGTCTGGGTTGCCTTATCCACCTCGATTTTTTTGATCAGATTGCCGTCGGTGAAGTTAAAGGTGATGTTGCCTTTTGCCACCGTGATGCGGTTCATCTCAATCAACTGCTTCACCTGCGCCTTAAACTCTTTGGCGAGCACGGCCTGTTTTTGCTGCTCGCTCAACTGTTTGTCACGCTCAAGCTGCGCTTTTTTGTTCTCTTCTACCGCCTCTCTGGCCTCACGCGCCTGCACGCGGGATTTCTTGGCCGTACGCTGAACTTTGGCCATTTTCTTGCTGGAGACTAAGCCCGCTTTCAGCATCTGCTCTTGTAAGGTGAGTTTTGTCATGAGTGTGTTTAAACCGGTTGGAAATTTTGGGCAGTATAACTGGAACTGAGCAGTTCATGAAGTTCGCTCATGTTGCTGTGAAATTAAGTCACTTCCCCTGCGCCACCGCGTCAGGCATAAATTATGCATTGATAACTTCCTGGCAACATGAACTTAGGATGCATAACCAAGATGAGTAAAGCTTTTACATTTACCCTTAAGCGCAGTTGCTTCGATGAAAATTATAACCCGTCAGAGAATACGCGTACGACCACCAACTTTGCCAACCTCGCCCGCGGGGAAAAACGTCAGGAGAACCTGCGTAATACCCTGGTGATGATCAATAACCGCTTTAACGCCCTGGCGCGCTGGGATAACCCCAATGCCGATCGTTACGCGGTCGAGCTTGAGATCGTCTCTGTGGATCTGAATATTGGTGCGGAGAAAACCTTCCCGGCCATTGAAATATTGCAAACCACAATCGTCGATAAAAAAACCAATGAACGCATCGACGGTATTGTCGGCAATAACTTCTCCTCTTACGTGCGCGATTACGATTTCAGCGTCCTGCTGCTGGAGCATAATAAAAACCAGCCCCATTTCACCATTCCGGAGAAGTTTGGTGTCTTGCACGGCAATATCTTCCGCCATTTTGTTAATTCGCCGGAATACCGTGAGAATTTCAAAAAAGCACCGGTGATTTGCCTGAGTGTGTCCAGCAAAGACACTTATCGTCGCACGGGTAACCAGCACCCGGTGCTGGGCATTGAGTACACGCCGGATGGCGAGTCATTGACGGAGCAGTACTTCGCGAAAATGGGCCTGAAGGTACGCTATTTCATGCCTGAAAACAGCGTGGCGCCGTTTGCCTTCTTCTTCACCGGCGATTTGCTCAGTGATTACACCAATCTTGAACTGATCGCCACCATCAGCACGATGGAGACGTTCCAGAAGATCTATCGCCCGGAAATTTATAACGCTAACTCGGCGGCAGGACACTGCTATCGCCCCGATCTGAATCAGCAGGATCACTCATTAACCAAAATTGTTTACGACCGTGTTGAACGCAGCCAGCTGGCCATTGAGCAGGGTAAATTCACGGAAGAACAATTTATCAAACCTTACAAACACGTACTCGAGCAGTGGTCTGATAACTACGCGCGTTAATTAATCGAATTTAAAAGGGTTATACATATGAAAACATTGCTCCCGACGTCAACCGCTGGCAGCCTGCCTAAGCCAACCTGGCTTGCACAACCTGAAACGCTGTGGTCACCGTGGAAATTAGAGGATCAGGAGTTACTGGCCGGTAAGCAGGATGCACTGCGTTTATCGCTTGATGAGCAGATCCGCGCGGGGATTGATATCGTCAGCGATGGCGAACAGACGCGCCAGCACTTTGTGACCACCTTTATTGAACACCTCAGCGGCGTGGATTTTGAAAACCGTCAGACCGTGCGCATTCGTAACCGCTACGATGCGAGCGTGCCGACGGTGGTCAGCGCCGTGGCGCGTCAAAAACCGGTGTTCGTGGACGACGCAAAATACTTACGCCAGCTCACGGATAAGCCAATCAAGTGGGCCCTGCCGGGGCCAATGACCATGATCGACACCCTTTACGACGCGCACTATAAAAGCCGCGAAAAGCTGGCCTGGGAGTTCGCTAAAATCCTCAATCAGGAGGCAAGAGAGTTAGAGGCCGCAGGTGTCGATATCATTCAGTTTGATGAGCCGGCATTTAATGTCTTTTTTGATGAGGTCAACGACTGGGGGATTGCGGCGCTGGAGCGTGCCATTGAAGGGCTGAAATGCGAAACAGCGGTGCACATCTGTTACGGATACGGCATCAAGGCCAATACCGACTGGAAAAAGACCCTTGGCTCAGAATGGCGCCAGTATGAAGAGGCGTTTCCTAAGCTTCAGACATCGAATATCGACATCATCTCGCTGGAGTGTCACAACTCCCGCGTGCCGATGGATCTGCTGGAGCTGATCCGCGGCAAAAAAGTGATGGTAGGCGCCATCGACGTGGCAACCAACACCGTTGAAACCGCGGAAGAAGTGGCTGGCACACTGCGTAAAGCACTGCAGTTTGTCGATGCCGACAAGCTTTACCCGTCAACCAACTGCGGTATGGCGCCGCTTTCCCGTCAGGTTGCCAACGGTAAGCTGAAGGCGCTGAGCGCCGGAGCCGCGATTATCTGCAACGAGCTTGGCGCGTAATCACCTGCCCTGCGTTTGCCAGTAGAGCGGCGTACCGAAACACCCGACGTAATGATCAATCACCGCCCTGACGTTAAGGGGCGGATGCCGCGCGTTTGGGTAGATCGCCGCAATATTCAAGGGCTCCGTATGAATGGCGCATTCCAGCCCTGGCAGGAGTGCGACCAGTTCGCCCTGCTGCACGCGGTCGCCAATCAGCCAGTCCGGAAACAGCACAATCCCCATCCCGCCCAGCGCGGCAGCAAGCAGCGATTCCGCATTATTTGACGTCATTAATGGCATCACCGGGTAGTGCACCCACTCCTCCCCCGGACCGCGAAATAGCCAGCGGTTAGGCCCCGACGAACCACGGTAGACCAGGCATTTATGATGCGCCAGATCGTCCGGCCCTTGCGGCGCGCCGTGCTGTCGCAGATAGTCCGGCGAGGCGGCCAGATGGTAGCGCTGCTGACCAAAAATGCGCGCGTGAAAGGTGGAGTCCGTCAGCACGCCGATGCGAAAGATCACGTCGGCGGCATTCTTGTGCGGGTCGATAAAATCATCGGTCAGCGTCAGCTCGATATTCAGCCGCGGATAGCGCGCCGTCAGACCAGGCAGCCCTGGCGCAATGTGCCGCTGGCCGAAAAAGACCGGTGCATTAATGCGGATCGTGCCGGAAGGCTCCGTTGAACGTGCATCCAGCTCCCGACGAGCCTCCTCAAAACTCGTCATCATCTCCCTGGCATAGCGGATAAACAGATGACCACTTTCTGTGGGGATCACCGCCCGGGTATTGCGGTAAAAAAGCTGCTGGCCGAGTGCGTCCTCAAGCTGGTGGATAATGCGCGAAACCTGCGAGGCGGAAAGGCCCTCGCGGCGCGCGACCACGGAAAAATTCTCGGCTTCAAAAACCGCGATAAAAATCTTCAGCGAACGGAGGTTCATGCTCCCGGCGTCGTACATTCGTGCATATCCTGCAAAGGTGTTTCCTGCATTATGGCATTTTTCTCATGACCAGACCGACGTAATCTTCTCTGCCTGCAAAACGGAGGAATAACAATGCAGCTTGTTTTGATTTTACTGGTGATTGCCGGGGGGATGGGGCTTTCCGTAGAGGCTGGCCTGCTGGGGCCGCTGGGTGGAAAAGTCGGTGATTTATGGGCCACGTTCAGCATTTTTGGCGTCGGCGCCGCGCTGACGTTTCTGCTGATGCTGTTCTTCAGCCCGCGCAACAGCCCGTCGTTTTTTGCCCAGCCTGGCTGGCAGTTGCTCGGCGGGGTACTTGGCCCGGTTTACGTGGTGATCCTGACCCTCGCCACCCCGGCCATCGGCATCGCCCTGACGATGATTGGCATTCTGGCGGGGCAGGTTTTTAAAAGCCTGCTGATCGACCATTACGGTCTGCTGGGCACACCGCACAGGAAGATCAACGCGAAACGGATCGTCGCGCTGGGTTTTATTATTGCGGCACTGATTCTTGTCGCACAGGGGTAACACGATGACACTGATGATGATTATTCTGGCCGTGTGCGGCGGCGCGACGCTGAGCATTCAGGCGGCGATCAACGGGCAACTCGGCAGCCGCGTGGGCGTATTCAAAAGCGCGTTCCTGACGTTCTCCGTTGGCGCGCTGGTCACCGCCCTGCTGATTTTTTTCTTTGAACCAAAACAGACAGTCACCCTGCTGGACGTGCCGAAATGGCAGCTTCTCGGGGCGATGTTTGGCGTGCCGTACATTGTGATCATGGTGTTGGCGGTGCAGCGCATCGGCACCGCCGTCGCCACGGTCGCGGTGATTTTTGGTCAGCTCACCATGAGTATGCTGATTGATAACTTTGGCTGGCTGGGCAATGCGGCCATTCCGTTTTCGATGAGCCGACTGGCCGCCGTCCTCTGCCTGGGTATTGCGCTGTTTTTCATTTACTCAGGCAGTAAAAACGCCCCTCCCCACGAGTAACGTTACGCCTTGCGGGTAAAGAACAGCGTCACCGTGGAGACGGTGACGCCAAATTTCTTCATCTCGGTTTTATTAAACAGGTGTGTGCCATCCTGCAGGTACATCCAGTCGTCGAAGTGCAGCAGCCAGGTGCTACCGTTGGCCTTCACGTTCATGCTGTACCGCCAGTTGAAGGCATTGCCCGCCGCCTGCCCCGTCGCCACGCCGTCAATATCGCCCGCCGTGCCCTCATAACGATCGGTCGCCACGCGGCGGATATGCCATACCCGCTGCTGTTTTTCACCATCGTCGTAGACAAAATGTTCATTCAGCGTCAGCGTGTCGCCAATCACGTCCCCGGCAATCTCCACGTGGAAGCGGCGGATCTGCTTCCCGCTGCGATCCTGCACCATCCCCCACGCTTCCGTTTTGCCCTGGAAATAGTGGAATATATCAAGCCGCGGCTGCTGCTGGCGGTACTCCGTCACGTCCGTGCTGCAGCCTGCCAGCAACATCGTCACACCCAGCGCCATGATCAAAAAACGTTTCATTGTTGTCCTCCGATTAACTGCTGACGCAGCTCAGGGTATTGCGTGCGGGGATCAAGCCAGATCCCCAGAAAACGGGTGCTGAACGCTTGCGACTGAGGCGCCCCCAAAGGTCTGAAAGTGCCCGATGCGGCAGGCGCGCGGTACCAGAACTGTCCCTGCTTATCATTAAGCACGAACGCCAGCTGCGCCCCCGGCCCGACATCCGGCCACAGCGAGGCAAGCATTCGCAGCCAGGCTTCGCTCTGCGGTTCTTGCTGCAAAACCCCCTGTGCTCGCCACTGGTCGCGGGTTGCCTCGACCAGGTCTTCACTGTCGATGTCACGCACGTAGGTGATAATGAGCGCCTGATCCTGCATCTTGCCGGTGTAGCGCCCTTCAGGGGTGCGCAACTGGGAGGTATAAACGGTGAAAGGCCCCCAGGTCAGCGTGGCATCCCCCACCTTACGCCAGCCAAGCCAGTCGGCTGCCTGGGCGAAAGGCGTCAGGGTGATGAGCCAGAGGAACAGGAGTGCGGCTCTCATTGTTGCCTCCCTGTCAGCAAGTGGTAAAACAGCATCAGCACCAGCCAGCCCGGCACCATCCAGCTGACGACGATAAAGGTTGGCTCCAGAAAGGCGATGGCACCGAGCCGCTCACCGATAAGATACGCCACCGGACCGCCCACGGAAGCCAGCAGCATCAGCATCCAGCCGGGTAACGTTGTGGTGCGGGTGAGCTGCGTCCAGACGGTGGCAAACATCAGCCACAGCGCCACCATCCACACGGGCATCAGCGATTCACCGGTGAAGGCGATCAGCCCCGTCAGCGCCCAGAGTGCATCCAGCAGAGTGCCCGCGAGTGCCAGCAGAATGGCATAAACGCGGTGTGCAGGCGGCAACATCAGGCAGGCGAAGATCGCCAGCGCACACCAGATAATCAGGCCACGCTCGCGAAACAGCACCACCAGCGTCCAGTAGAGATCGAACGCGATAGCCAGGGCGAAAACCTGCACGTAACGTTTCATACGCGCTCGGCGGTCAGTTGCACCACGCTGATGGTGCGGGCGTTAAACCCGGCTTCGCAGTAGCCAAAGTAATAGAGCCACATCCGACGAAACCGCTCATCAAATCCCAGTTTTTCAATCTCCTGCCAGGCATGGAGAAAGCGCTGACGCCAGTGCGCCAGCGTGCGCGCGTAGTCCGGCCCCATATCAAACAGGTTGCGCACCACAAAATCGGTGTGGCGCGTCATCAGCGCATTCATCGCCGTTATGCTCGGCAAAAAGCCGCCGGGGAAGATATACCGCTGAATAAAATCCACGCTTTTGCTGTAGTCGCGATACCGCTGATCCTGAATGGTGATGGCCTGAATCGCCATGCGCCCACCCGGACGCAGACGCGCCTGACAGGTGCGGAAGAACGTTGGCAGATAGCGTTGCCCGACGGCTTCAATCATCTCAATCGACACCAGCTTGTCGTACTCGCCGGTTAAATCGCGATAGTCGCAGAGCAACACCTCAACGCGGTCCTGCAGACCGGCCCGGGCAATCCGCT
Source organism: Enterobacter cloacae complex sp. OE43NF (assembly GCF_023544405.1). Lineage (NCBI taxonomy): Bacteria > Pseudomonadati > Pseudomonadota > Gammaproteobacteria > Enterobacterales > Enterobacteriaceae > Enterobacter > Enterobacter cloacae complex sp. OE43NF. The sequence continues at coordinate 15,982 of NZ_JAMJFW010000053.1, read as the reverse complement.
CTGTCGCCCAGCGATACTGCTCCTGCGACAGCGTGGTAGTGGTCACCCGGCAGCCGTAGTGACGGGCCGCGTATTCCGCCATCGCCCCCCAGCCGGTGCCAATCTCCAGCAGATGATCGCTGGGGTTCAGCGCCAGCTGTTCGCACAGACGCGCCATTTTCGCCCGCTGCGCGTCGCCAAGATCCTGCTCCTCCCCGCTAAACAGCGCGCTGGAATAGAGCAACTCCTTGTCCAGAAAATGGGCATAAAACGCGTTACCCAGATCGTAATGTGCCGCAATGTTTTCCCGCGCCTGCGCCCGGGAGTTGCGCCGCGTCCAGTGGCGAAGCCGCTCCAGCGGTCTGCCAAGCAGGCGGAACCCGTTTTCGAGCCGTCCCAGTACCTGGCTGTTTAGCGCAAGCAGTTGCAGAAGCGGCGTGAGCTGCGTGGTTTCCCATTCGCCGTCCATCCAGGCTTCCGCCGCGGCCAGGCTGCCCCCGGTCAGGACGCGCCAGTAGACGCCCGGGCTGAGGATCTGCACGTCGGCATGCAGCGCGGCAGACAGCTCACCGAAATGAAAGGTCTGCGCCCCTTCACGCAGCGTGAGCGAGCCGCCACGAAGGCCGCTCAGCACGCGAAAGAGCAGCCAGCGCGCGACGCGAACGTTGCGCGGGATATCGGGTTCAAGCGCGAAGACAGGATCGGTCATGAGCGTTCACTCCTGCTGACAGGATGGTTATACAGAGGCACGCGCTTAAGCCACAGCCGCAGCGCCTGCCAGTAAATCGCGAAAACGGTTTTGAGTGTCATCAGCGGAATACGCAGCAGCAGTCCACGCAGTGCCGGGCGGGTCAGCGGTGCGCGGCGAAGCGCCAGCGTGGCATCAAATACCTTTGACGCCTGATGATTTTCAATGTGCATATGCAGCGTGTTATCCGGGTTGTTGAAGCGCCAGTGGTAAATCATGTCCATGGGGTTAAACGGCGAAACGTGAAAGGCTTTCTCCGTGGGCTGGGCGTGCTGACCATTGACGGCGTAATAATGTCGTTCGTTCCAGGGCGTATTGCGCACTTCGGCCAGCACCCAGCGCAGCGTCTCTGCCGGGTCATAGCAGTAGTAAAAATTGACGGGATTAAAATGAAAGCCGAAGTAGCGCAGCTGCGTCAGGAGCATCACCCGCCCCTCAGGACGTTCGCCGGTCAGGCTTTCCAGCCGATTCAGCACGTTCTCTTTAAGCGGCGAACCCAGCGGATAATCCGCATCATGGAACGATCCGGCGGCAAACCGGTTGCGCCGCACGCCAACGGTGGGCAACTTATCCAGCTCGTCGAGATCGAGCCAGGCCATAAAGACGCCGTAGCTGAACTCATGCGTTTTCGGCTGGAGACGGCGGTGGCGTAATACGCCGTGATAGAGGCAACTGTTCATCGGTTTCCCTCCCCGGCTGTTATCGCATTGACGACGTCCAGCGCGCTGCGCACGCCATCTTCATGAAAGCCGTTGTACCAGTACGCGCCGCAGAACCAGCTCCGCTGGTGACCGTTGATTTCGCTGCGGCGCGCCTGTGCCCGCCAGCTTTGCGGGTTAAACAGTGGATGTTCATACACAAAGCGCCGCAGCACGAAGCGTTCGTCCACTGGCGTTTCCGGGTTTAAGGTGACGCAGAACAGCGGGCTACCGGCGGGCAGCCCCTGCAAGATATTCATGTTGTACGTTACGCAGGCGCTGGCCTGATCCTGGTCGCTCAGGCGGTAGTTCCAGCTGGCCCAGGCGCGCTGACGCACCGGCAGCCAGCGCGGATCGCTGTGCAGTACCACCTCATTACGCTGCCAGCCAATATCGCCCAGCACCTCCTGCTCAGCGGCGGAAGGTGCGTCGAGGATGGCCAGCGCCTGGGCTGAGTGACAGGCAAAAATCACCTGATCAAAACGGTGGCTCGATTCTTCAAGATGGAGGGTGCCCCCCTGTGCATCACGGCTTACCCGCTGCACCGGCGCGTTGAGGTGCAGCGTGAGCCGGTCACCCAGCTGTGCCAGAATAGCGCGGATATACTCCCGTGAGCCGCCGGGCACCACGTACCACTGCGGGCGCTGAGTGATATCCAGCAGACCGTGATTCTCAAAGAAGCGTAAAAAGAGCGGCAGCGGAAAACGTTTCATCTCCTGTAGCGACGACGACCAGATGGCCGCCCCCATCGGCAGAATGTAATGACGCGCAAAGAACGGCGTAAAGCGATGCTGTTCCAGGAACGTTTGCAGCGTCGCGCCGGGCTCCACGTCCTCTTTCAGCGCCTGCTTCGCCAGGCGATTAAAACGGACAATCTCCCCAAGCAGACGCCAGAACGCCGGGTTCACCAGGTTACGACGTTGTGCAAAGAGCGTCGTCAGGGTGTGGCCGTTGTACTCCAGCCCACTCTGCGGATTGTGTACCGAGAAGCTCATCTGCGTTTTTTGCCCGCTGATGCCCAGCTCGCTCAGCAGCCCCATAAAGCGCGGATAGGTGCGGTCGTTGTAGACGATAAAACCGGTGTCGATGGCGTAGGTACCCTGTGGCGTCGGCACGTCAACCGTGGCGGTATGGCCGCCGGGGGTGGCACCGGCTTCAAACAGGGTGACCTCATGATGCCCGGCAAGGCGCCAGGCGCAGGTCAACCCGGCGATGCCGCTGCCGATTATGGCGATCTTCATGAGCGCACCATCCTGCGCAGCAGTGCGCGCTGTAAGTACGCTGGCAGCCCGGAAAGCAGCCGCAGCGTCAGACCAAATCCCGCCGGAAACGCGATGTGGTTTTTCCCTTTTTCCAGGCCACGGCGAATGGCTTTTACCGCCTCTTCAACACTCACCCTGCCCGGCATGGCGAAATCATTTTTGCGGGTCAACGGGGTGTCGACAAAACCGGGCGATACCACGGTGACCGCAATCCCTTTTGGCTCCCAGTCGAGACGCAGGCTCTGCGCAAACCAGGTGAGCGCGGCTTTGGATGCGCCGTACGCTTCAGCGCGTGGAAACGTCAGCCAGTGAGCCATAGAGCTCACCAGCACCACGCGGTTACCGGCCACAAGCTGTGGCTGCAGCGCGGCGAGGCAATTGACAGGCCCCTGAAAGTTAGTGGTCATCACCCGCTCTACCAGCGCGGCGTCCACCACGCCATGTTCCAGATATTCGCAGGTTCCGGCACAGAGGATTGTCAGGTCGGCCGCGCAGCCCGTCAGCGCCTGGCGACAGGCGTCCCTGTCTGTCATATCGAACAGGCGTATCGTAATGTTTGAACTGTGCTGATGCAGGGCTTCCAGACGCGCCGGATCCCGCCCGCAGGCGATGACATGGTGACCGTCACGGGCAAAAGATTGCGCCAGCCCCGCCCCAATGCCTGAACTGGCGCCGGTGATCAGGACCGTCATCATGATTTTACCCTCCGCTTCACGCCGCGAACCGCCCAGCCAAGCAAAGGCAGATGTTCATAGATCATCTCTCCGGCATCGTAGTAGTCCCGCTGGCGAATAATCCGATCCTTTTCCACGTCCACCACGGAGCAGCCAGGCAGTTCCAGAGGCTCGCCACCGGCAATGCGCGGGTGCGACCAGTGCATGACCCAGGTGACAACAAAGCGATGCTCGCCAATCAAAGGGGAATCAAGCGTGAAACGGCAGTGTTCGACATTCGCCAGCAGATGGGTGAAATAGCGCTGCAGGGCGAACAGGCCGTTATGTTCACCAAACGGATCGATAAGCGTGGCATCGGGATGGTAAAGCCCCGCCAGCGCCGAGGGCGGCTGGGAATCCAGCGCGGTGTAGTAATCAACAAACCGACTGATGACGTCAGGCAAAAGGTTCATGGGTCACATCCTGGCGGTAAACAACGTAGCGTAAGCGCATAATTAAAACTTACACAATTCGAGTTATTTGTCCAAGTTTGTGCAGAAATATATTTTTATTACTTTAATTATCAGTTGGTTGGGTAAGTTACTTTCGTGCCAGAAGTTGAGACGCAATAAGGGCTGACCGCCATCGGGCTACTTTTTCAGGTTAACCCTAAGGTAAATTCCCCCGTTCTCTTCCAGGCTTATTCTTTTTATTCATAAGGATGACATGCGATGAGACGTTTCTTTCTCTCCCTTTTCTCCAGCCCGGAATCGTTACTTCAGGTGATGAGTCAGCAGGAAATCATTGAAGCCGTTGAGGATGGCGACCGGATTATCATCGACCAGGATGGTAATGCCTCGGTGAACTATAAAAGCAACGAGGTACGCCAGGATTTTCTGCGCCACGTCAATGCGTTAAAGAGGGCGTAATATGGGAACGGCGATATTTATGGTGCTGATGGTCTGCGGGTACTGGTACACCAGCCGCGACCTCTCTACCCGCTTCAAAATCAAGCGCTCCTTCGGCTGGGATGTCTATTTTCTGGTTGCCCTTTACGGCTCGATCTTCGTTCTGCAAGGTGTGATCGCCACCGGGCTGCTCTGGCTGCTGCTGCTCGCCCTCTCCGCGGCTGACAACACCTTCCACTTTACGTCAGAGCGTTATGCCGACTGGCAAATGGACTTTATGAACTGGAGTTTCCTGGGCATCCAGGCGCCCGTAGTGGTGATGCTGGCCTTCGCCATCCTGTTTTGTCTTTACCGCTCAAACTGGGCGGGCAGCGCCCGACTGGACGGTGAAGGCAGGAAAAAGCTCTATAAGCGCCTGGCGCAGGCGAGCGGGATTGAACAACTGCTTTATCAGTGCATGGAGCAAGGCGAGCTGGCGCAGGTGACGCTACGGTCGGGGCGTATCTATGTCGGCATGATCCATACGGCGACGCTGGAATATGAGAAAACGGCCAATATCGTGCTTATTCCCATGCTGAGTGGCTATCGCGATCGCCAGACGATGAATTTTCGCATCGAAAATAACTACAGCAAATGGTATGACGGGCATGACATCACCCTCGACTCTGAGCCCAGAAGTGCGATGGATTTCAGAAAGGTGATTATGCTCAACCAGATTGAGAGCCTTGCGCTGTTCGACCCGGCAAGCGCCAGCGTGCTCGACATGGCTCAGCAGGAAAAAGCCGCGCAATGAGCTTCTCATCCGTTCAGTAAGGCGTGTAAACTACCTTCAGTAGTTAACTGATTTGAGGAAAAGATGGTTGTTAAGCGCTTAAGAAAAGAAGAACGCCGCGCACAGCTGCTGGAAGTCGCGCGCGGAATTGTGCGCCAGCAAGGCACTGAGGCCCTTACGCTGGGTTTCCTGGCCGAGCGCGCCAACGTCACCAAACCCATTCCTTACGATCATTTTGGCGATCGTGAAGGGCTGCTGATGGCACTCTACCAGGACTTCAGCGACAGGCAGCTCAAGAAATTTCGCGAGACGTTGAACAGAGACAATAAAACGCTGGCACAGACGATCCGTTTTTTCAGCGCCGCGTATATCGACTGCGCGATCTCTGCGGGCCCCGAAACGGGCCCCATAGCGGCGGCTCTGTCCGGCTCGCGGGCGCTGCAGATTTTCCGCGAGGCCTGCGTGGCCGACTGCGCAGACTGCCTGCGGATGGCGCTTTCCCCTTTTATTGTGCTGCAAGGGGTAACAGGTGAAGCGGCCCTGACGGCCATTATTGGGGCCGCGGATGCGCTCAGTACGGCTGCCGGAAATGGGATCCTCGCGCGTAACGTTGCCGAAGAGATGCTCAGCGGCGCGATGACCGGCGTCCTCAATACCTATCTGGACAGCACAAAATGAGTGCCCTGCCAGATTGACAGTTAAGTTACCAATAGTAACATAGAGACATCTTCACTCACCCTGTTGAGGTCTCTATGTCTGCATCAAACGTCATCAATACTGCCCTGATCGTGACGGCTCACCCGGTCGAAAATTCGTTATCCCAATCCCTCGCGCAGCGAATTGCCGGGAAGTTACAGGAACAGGGTACGCAGGTTGAAATAGCCGATCTGCATGCCGAAGGTTTTTCCCCGACCATGATTCGACCCGACCTTGACCTCTACCACGGCGATGTCAGTGCGCTGCCGGACGAGGTGCTGCGCGAGCAGCAGCGTGTCGAGCGCGCGGATATGCTGGTATTTGTCTTCCCGATTTACTGGTGGTCCGTTCCCGCCCTTCTGAAAGGCTGGTTTGATCGGGTGCTGACCGTGAACTGGGCCTATAAAGTGGCTGAAGATGGTCGCATCGTGGGTAATTTACGTGATGTGCCCGTGCGCCTGGTCGCAACGGCGGGCAGCGATCTGGCCGGGTTCGATAAGCACGGTTATTCCGGAGCTATTCAGACCCAGATTGTTGAAGGGGTGTTTGGCTTCTGTGGCCTTAAAAACGTGACGCTCGATATCCTCTATCAGGCCGATTCAGCCACTCCTCAGCAGGTGGACGAATTCCTGCAAAGCCTCACTAAGATCTGAATCGTACGGCGCAGCCATTCCCGAGGTTTGGCTGCGCACGCAAAGCCGTAATTAGCGCGGTATCAGCGCTTCAAGTCCCCTTCGCAACTGACTGACCACCTCTTTGGTATCCATGCCCATTTGCGCATGTATGATGGCACCGTCTATCAGCATTAAAATCTGCGTGTTAATAGCCTCATCGGCAATACCGGTGAGGGAGGCAATTTTTTCCCGGGTTTCAGATTTATGGTTGCGACAAATGGCTTTTATTTCACTTTCATTGTCTTCTGATTTTGCTTCTGCGCTGGCATTAATAAACGCACAGCCATGAAACAACGGGGAAATAAACCACCCGTTAAGCGTTGCTGCTAATGCGTCCGATGCAGCCCGCCCCTCTTCGAGATATTGTCGAAGCGTGGTTTCAAACCAGGTAATCCACAGCTCGTGCCGATATTGCAGATAGGCAAGAATAAGCAAACTCTTACTCGGGAAATGGCGATAAAACGTTACCTTAGTCACTTTCGCCTGTTTGATAAGCGTATCAACGCCCGTTGCTCTGAACCCGGTGGAATAAAAGAGTTCGTGCGCGGTGAGCAATATTTTATCCCTGACGCTGACTTTTTGATCGTTATTCGTAGTGAGAGTATTCACGCTTATCTGGCCTCGAACAGTGTGTTGACAGACGGTATTTACAGGCATAGATTAACGCAAGTAGACAGACCTGTCTACATACTATCAACCCGAGGTAGCCGAGATGAACACACGCCCCCCTTTACCGCCGTTTACCCGTGAAAGCGCCATTGAAAAAGTCAGGCTGGCAGAAGATGGATGGAACAGCCGCGACCCGGCAAAAATCGCACTGGCCTATTCGCTGGACACGCAGTGGCGTAACCGTGCGGAGTTCGCCACGAACCGCGCGGAGGCGCAGGCGTTCCTTGAGCGGAAATGGAAGAAAGAGCTGGATTATCGCCTGATAAAAGAGCTTTGGGCATTTACCGACAACCGCATCGCCGTACGCTATGCCTATGAATGGCATGATGATTCAGGTAACTGGTTCCGCTCTTACGGCAATGAAAACTGGGAGTTCGAGCCGGACGGCCTCATGAAGCGGCGTTTTGCCTGCATCAACGATATGCCCATCAAGGAATCTGAACGGTTGTTTCACTGGCCGCTGGGCAGACGCCCGGACGATCACCCGTCCCTGAGCGATCTGGGGTTATAGGATTTTTCATCTCTCCGGGCTTGTGCAATAACTCCGGGTAAAGAGTGATACACTCAGGCTCACAGCACTGAAAGATACATGATTAAAAAGAGTGACCAAATAATATAATGGTCACTCGTTGTCAACTGATGCCCGTCGCGCTAAGCTGAAATAATGACGAAAAATATGAACACCCCATCCACGCGTGGTCCCCTTGACCACTCTGTCCGCGAGCAAATCGTCGAAGCGGCTTTTGAGCACTTCGGCCATTACGGCTATGAAAAAACCACCGTGGCAGAACTGGCTAAATCCATCGGTTTTTCAAAAGCCTATATCTATAAATTTTTCGATTCCAAACAGGCAATTGGCGAGGTTATCTGCGCTAACCGCCTGGCGCTGATCATGACGGCAGTGGAAACAGCCATCGCCGACGCGCCGTCGGCCAGTGAAAAAATGCGCCGTCTTTTCCGGGCGTTAACCGAGGCTGGCAGCGAACTCTTTTTCCACGATCGTAAACTTTATGATATCGCCGCCGTTGCCGCGCGGGATAAGTGGCCGTCTACCGAGCGGTATACCGAGAGCCTGATGAAGCTGATTGAAAGCATCATTGTTGAAGGCCGACAAAGCGGGGAGTTCGAAAGAAAAACGCCCCTGGATGAGGTGACCTACGCCATATACATGGTGATGTGCCCTTTCATCAACCCCGTGCAGTTGCAATATAACCTCGAAACCGCCCCGACCGCAGCACTCCTCCTCCCTTCCCTGATTTTACGAAGCCTGGCCCCCTGATTTGTGACCATTGACTTTATTGGTCACTAGTCTGAGAATGCGGAAACCGTCCTTTGATACGATAAGGTTTCCCCATGCTCAGGCTTCATTCCGCCCGTTTTGCCGTTTGTCTCCTCCCTTTCGCCCTGGTGGCATGCGGTGATAACCCCGCCACCGACGATCCGCGCACCCAGCCACCGCTTGTCAGATCCGCCTCCGTTGAACCGGCGAACGATGCGTCCCGCGCGTTTACGGGTGTGGTCGTTGCCAGAACGCAAAGCGATCTCGGTTTCCGGGTTCAGGGCAAAATCCTTGAACGCCTTGTTGATACGGGGCAGACCGTTAAGCAGGGCCAGCCGTTAATGCGTCTGGATCCGGTTGACCTGAAGTTACAGGCACAAGCACATCAGCAGGCGGTGGATGCCGCACAGGCCAGGGCGAGAAAAGCCACCAGCGATGAGGCGCGCTATCGCGGCCTGGTGGCAACAGGTGCTGTCTCTGCCTCGGAGTACGACCAGATAAAAGCGGCGGCGGATGCCGCCAGAGCTGAACTCAGTGCCGCACGCGCTCAGGCCACCGTCGCGCAAAATGCGACCGGCTATGCCGTGCTGCTGGCCGATTCCGACGGCGTGGTCATGGAAACGCTTGCAGAACCCGGCCAGGTGGTCAGTGCGGGTCAGGCGGTGATCAGACTGGCCCGCTCAGGGCAACGCGAGGCGCTCGTCCAGTTGCCAGAGACATTGCGCCCTGCCGTCGGTAGTAAAGCGCTGGCAACGCGCTATGGCAGCGAGGCACAGCCTGTTACCGCGACACTGCGCCTGCTCTCTGATGCAGCCGATACCACCACCCGCACTTATGAAGCACGCTATGTGCTGGAAGGCTCGCTGGCTAACGCGCCGCTGGGTGCGACCGTCACCCTGCATATCGAACAAAATGCTGAACGTCAGGTAATGCAGGTTCCGCTGGCGTCTCTGTACGATGCAGGCAAAGGGCCCGGCGTGTGGCGGATCTCCGCGCAGCCCGCAAAAGTGATGTGGCAGCCCGTCAACGTGCTGAGCGTGAGCGATGATGCCGCGCAGGTGACGGGCGGCGTCAAGCCGGGCGAGAAAATTGTGGCGTTGGGCGCGCATCTTCTGCATGACGGTGAAGCTGTCCGTCTGGCTGAACAACGCGGTACGGCTCAGGCGGGGAGTCAGCCATGAGCGACGGACGCTTCAACCTCTCAGCGCTTGCCGTGCGCGAGCGTGCCATCACGCTGTTTCTGATTATTCTGGTGACGCTTGCCGGTATTTACGCCTTCTTTGGACTGGGACGGGCTGAAGATCCGCCCTTCACGGTAAAGCAAATGACGGTGATTACCGTCTGGCCCGGCGCAACCGCGCAGGAAATGCAGGATCAGGTTGCTGAACCGCTGGAAAAACGGCTGCAGGAACTCAAGTGGTATGACCGTACCGAAACCTATACCCGCCCGGGCATGGCCTTTATCACCCTCTCCTTACAGGACATGACGCCCCCCTCCGAGGTGCAGGAAGAGTTCTATCAGGCGCGCAAAAAGCTTGGCGATGAGAGTAAAAATCTCCCGGCGGGTGTGATGGGCCCGATGATCAATGACGAGTTTGCGGATGTCACCTTTGCCCTCTTTGCGCTAAAGGCAAAGGGTGAACCGCAGCGTCTGCTGGTGCGTGATGCTGAAAGCCTGCGCCAGCAACTCCTGCATGTGCCTGGCGTCAAAAAAGTGAACATCATCGGCGAACAGGCCGAGCGGATTTATATCGCCCTCTCTCATGACCGTCTGGCGACGATGGGGCTGGCACCGCAGGATATTTTCAACGCGCTGAACAATCAGAACGTTCTCACGCCAGCAGGCTCCATAGAAACACAGGGTGCGCAGATCTTTATTCGCCTTGATGGTGCTTTTGATACGTTGCAGAAGATCCGCGATACGCCGCTGGTCGCTCAGGGTAAAACGCTCAGGCTGTCTGATGTGGCAACGGTTGAACGCGGTTATGAAGATCCTCCCACGCTGCAGATCCGTAACCAGCGTGAACCGGCGCTGCTGTTAGGTATTGTGATGCGGGAGGGCTGGAACGGTCTGGCGCTGGGGAAAGCGCTGGATGCCGAAACGGCTAAGATCAACGAGAACCTGCCGCTGGGAATGACCCTGACCAAAGTCACCGATCAGTCCGTGAATATCCGCTCGTCGGTGGATGAATTTATGATCAAATTCTTCGTCGCCCTGCTTGTGGTGATGGTGGTGTGCTTTGTCAGCATGGGCTGGCGCGTGGGCGTGGTAGTCGCGGCGGCGGTTCCCCTGACGCTGGCAGTCGTCTTCGTGGTGATGGAGGCGGCGGGGATAAACTTTGACCGCGTAACGCTGGGCTCGCTGATCCTTGCTCTGGGTTTACTGGTTGATGATGCCATTATCGCCATTGAAATGATGGTGGTGAAAATGGAGGAAGGCTACGACCGAATCAAAGCCTCCGCTTACGCCTGGAGCCATACCGCCGCCCCCATGCTGGCCGGTACCCTCGTGACGGCGATTGGCTTTATGCCAAACGGGTTCGCCCAGTCGACCGCCGGGGAATACACCAGCAATATGTTCTGGATTGTCGGCATCGCCCTGATTGCCTCCTGGCTGGTTGCGGTGGTGTTCACGCCTTATCTTGGCGTTAAGATCCTGCCAGATATCGCCAAAGTCGAAGGGGGCCATGCCGCCATCTATAACACCCCGCGCTATAACCGCTTTCGCCAACTGCTGACCCGGGTAATTGCCAGAAAGTGGATCGTGGCCGGTTCCGTGGTCTTCATTTTTACCCTGGCCGTAGTGGGTATGGGACTGGTAAAAAAACAGTTTTTCCCAACGTCCGACCGCCCTGAAGTGCTGGTGGAAGTGCAGATGCCTTATGGCACCTCAATTGAGCAGACCAGCGCCGCAACGGCGAAAATCGAAGCGTGGTTAAAACTGCAGCCGGAAGCCAGCATCGTGACCGCCTACGTCGGGCAGGGTTCACCACGTTTTTACCTGGCCATGGCACCTGAATTACCCGATCCCTCTTTTGTGAAAATCGTGGTGATGACGGACAGCCAGACGTCACGCGAGGCGCTCAAGTTCCGGCTCCGGGAAGCGGTCGCCGGTGGACTTGCGCCGGAAGCGCGCGTGCGTGTCACACAACTGGTGTTTGGCCCCTACTCCCCCTTCCCGGTTGCCTGGCGTGTGATGGGGCCCGATGTCGATACGCTTCGCTACATCGCCGATAAGGTTAAAGGCGTTCTGCAGGCCAGCCCGATGATGAGAACCGTCAACACCGACTGGGGTTCACGTGTTCCCACACTCCATTTCACCCTCGATCAGAACCGTCTGCAGGCCACCGGCTTAACCTCAAATAGCGTGGCTCAGCAGCTCCAGTTCCTGTTATCGGGTGTACCAATTACTGCCGTGCGTGAAGATATTCGCGCTGTACAAGTTACAGGACGCGCTGCGGGCGATATTCGTCTTGATCCGGCGAAGATCGACGGGTTTACCCTGGTTGGCAGTGCGGGACAGCGGGTGCCGCTGTCGCAAATCGGTCAGATTGAGGTCAAAATGGAAGATCCGCTCCTGCGTCGTCGCGACCGCACGCCCACCATTACCGTGCGCGGAGATATCGCCGACAATCTTCAGCCACCGGATGTGTCGGTGGCGATCATGAAACAGCTAAAACCGATCATTGATACGCTCCCGCCCGGATACCGCATTGAGATGGCAGGCTCAATTGAGGAATCAGGTAAAGCCACACAGGCCATGGTGCCGTTGTTCCCGATAATGATAGCCCTGACGTTACTGATCATTATTGTGCAGGTGCGATCTCTCTCGGCGATGGTGATGGTTTTTCTGACTGCCCCGCTGGGCCTTGTCGGCGTGGTTCCCACGCTGCTGCTGTTCAATCAACCTTTTGGGATCAATGCGCTTGTCGGGTTGATTGCGCTTTCGGGCATTCTTATGCGAAATACATTGATCCTTATCGGGCAGATTACGCATAACCAGAAGGAAGGTCTCGCCCCGTTCGATGCGGTGGTCGAAGCAACCGTCCAGCGGGCACGACCAGTGTTACTGACAGCCCTGGCCGCCGTGCTGGCATTCATACCGCTGACCCATTCCGTATTCTGGGGGACGCTGGCCTATACACTGATTGGCGGGACGCTGGGCGGAACGATCATCACCCTTGTCTTCCTGCCGGCGATGTATGCGATCTGGTTCAGGATCCGTCCTGCGAGTAGCGTTTCAAATTAACGGGGAGAATGCGTTAAGTTTATTACATCCGGGAGTGCATTTTTAATTACCGACAGCTATTTTGCACCGACTCAATGTTTATTCATCCCACCTTTCGCCGCCTCACTGAGGCGGCCCAAAGTTAAATATCGCTCCCTAGGTCAAATAATAAAAAATACCAAAACTGGCAGTTGATTCTTATTTGTATGACTTTTAAGATTTGTCTGCAAGGCATTGATTAAATTTGATTTAGGGAAATTAAAATGACAAAAAATATTGTTGCGGGAATGATGATGGCCGCGTTTTCAGGGGCAGTATATGCAGGATCCGCACAAGCCATACCGGATTTTTCACCGGAAAGTTTATCGGTTTCAGCCTCTGCCGGGATGCTGAGCGGAAAATCCCATGAAATGGTGTACGACGAAGTCACAGGAAGAAAAATCAGCCAGCTCGACTGGAAAATCAAAAATGTCGCCATTCTGAAAGGCGATATTTCCTGGGATGCTTATTCATTTTTAACACTGAACGCCCGCGGCTGGACGTCTCTGGCATCAGGCTCGGGCCATATGGATGACTACGACTGGATGAATGCAAAACAATCCTCCTGGACAGACCATTCATCCCATCCTGCGACCAACGTCAATTACGCCAATGAATACGATCTCAACGTTAAAGGCTGGATCTTCCAGGGCGATAACTATAAAGCTGGCGTAACCGCAGGTTATCAGGAAACGCGCTTCAGCTGGACGGCGACCGGTGGCTCTTATAATTATGATAACGGCACCAATACGGGCAACTTCCCGGCAGGTGAACGCGGTATTGGCTATAGCCAGCGCTTCTCCATGCCGTATATTGGTCTGGCGGGTCAGTACCGTTTCAATGATTTTGAATTCAATGCCCTGTTTAAATTCAGTGACTGGGTACGCGCACATGACAACGACGAGCACTATATGCGCGATCTGACCTTCCGTGAGAAGACCTCTGATTCCCGCTATTACGGTGCGTCGGTTGACGCAGGTTATTACGTCACGCCGAACGCCAAAGTGTTCGCAGAATTTACCTATAGCAGTTACGAAGAAGGTAAAGGCGGTACGCAGATTATTGATACCAATACTGGCGAATCGGGCTCTATTGGCGGAGATGCTGCCGGTATTTCAAACCGCAACTATACCATTACCGCGGGTCTGCAATACCGCTTCTGATCCCGTTGTGGTTAATCAAGATCGGGCCCCTGACGGGGCCTTTTTGTGATGTTGAGTTAAACTCACATTGATTCTCACTATTTGTCGTTTTTCAAACGCGACGTCCCTGAAATATCATCCTTCAAAATTGATAAATGTTCAGGGAGCAAACATGACGCTTGACGTTATATTTCATTTAATGAAGCTGGTCTCACTAGATGAATATTCATCCGGCGCCAATTTATCGGCACTGCTGGAATCGCTGTCAGCAGAAAAAGAGAACGATGTCACCCTTGAGGCCTTTGTGCATCGCCTTCACATTCTGTGTGCCGCTCACAACGACCCCATGCAAGCTGAAGCGTTGCTCGCCGCTAATCTGCCAAAAGAAGGTGAGCCCCTTCCCGTACTGGATTTTTCAGGATGGCCGCTGGTGCGTTACGCCCTTTCAGGTGAATTACAAACGCCCGAGTCCGAGGCATACTTTCAGAACGTCACGTCGGCTGCCACTATATTGCGTGCAGCGATAGTAGATTCAGAGCGCGCAAACAATACGCCTGCGATCGCTATTCTCGATAAACTTCTCAACCTGAACGGTGCATTGCCGGAAAGGTATAAAAAAATGGCAAATATTCCTTACGCCTGAAGTTTATAGAGCAGGATACGCCCGCGGCATATCCTGCTTTTGATAACTACAGCCGATGCTCGTCGTATTCCAGACAGATGATATCAAGAGAAGGAATGACCGGGGCATGCAGGTTAAGCCAGTCCAGCAGACATTCAATACTCTTTTTCCTGAGTGAATTTTTCGGCCAGACAATGTAATAACCGTCTCCGGTGGCGATGGCTTCTTTGAAAGGCAGCGCAAGCAGGCCGCTATTCAGCGCGTCAAGCGAAAGCAGCAGGTCGGCAATCGCGACGCCATGGCCGTTCATGGCGGCACTACTCCCCTGTTCAAGGGTGTCGAAAACCGCTCCGCGACTCATATCAAGCCCGGGGAATAACCCCGTCCTTCTCAGCCACCGCCGCCAGTCGCGTCTGTCCGGGGAAGGATGGATCAGATCGCACTGCGAAAGTTGCTCTCGGGCAGATTCCAGTAAAGCGGGGTTACAGACCGGAATAAGCCATTCACTGAAAAGCAATCGGCTCTCCGTTGACTCGCCAAAATGCCCGTTGCCCAGCAGGATCGCGCAATCATAGGGCTCTCGCGTGAAATCAACGGTATCGATGTCCATCCAGACGCTGGCTATTTCAACGTTGGGTTTTTCATGATGTTCACGAAACGATCGCAGGACGTTAAGCAACCATCTCATGGTGAGCGTACTCGGTGCCTTCAGCCGCAACAGGTGGTTTTCACTTCTGAAAGCCCGACAGGCCCACTCGATGCTCCTGAACCCTTCGTGAAGCTGCCCGGCCAGAACACGCCCCGCCTCACTGATCTCCACTCTCGGCCCCTGCCGTTTGAACAGCTCACAGTCGAACCACATTTCCAGGGTGCGGACATGTCTGCTGACCGCGCCCGGCGTAATATTGAGCACTTCAGCGGCTTTACTGAAGGAGTTTACTCGCGCAGCGACTTCAAAGGCGCGCAGGGCATAGAGTGGTGGTAAGGACATAATTCCCCTTTACAGGATGGCGGCCGAAACCAGAGCTTCATCTTGAGTGACTGGCAGGCGTAGTGATTTCAGCCAGCAGCCAGCGTTCAAACGTCACTAACGCCGCGTCATTGATTCCCGTTTCCGCCGGTTTAATGAAACAGAATGTCTTAATTAACCTTTCTGAGGCAGGCCATGGCGAAACCAGCATGCCGCTGCGTAGTTCGTTTTCGATATACATGCGTGGTATCAATGCGACGCCGTGACCTGCCAGCACAGCAGCGATCGCCATTTCATGAAGATCGTAGCGTACGCCCTGAGACGGGTTATCAAGACTGATCCCGCTTTCCAGCGCATAGCGATGCCACGCATCCGGATTCTGCCGGCGATGGATCCGCGCAAGTGCATTGAGTTGCTCACCGTGTTCCTTATCCATTAACAGTGCAGGATGACACACCGGCACCAGTTTTTCCTCAAACAACGGCTGCAGTCGCATCCCGGCCCATGCGGGATGTTGAAAATGCACGACGGCATCAAAGCCGCTCCCGGGCAAAATAAACGGATCCGTTCTGGCCGCAAGATTGACTGAGATCTCAGGGAACTGCGAGGTAAAGCGGCTCAGGCGGGGAATGAGCCAGCGGCT
>NZ_JAMJFW010000052.1:0-28616 GCF_023544405.1 Enterobacter cloacae complex sp. OE43NF | reverse complement strand
GGCATCCGATATGCCATTATCGAACCGTGAGGTCACCGTACTGCGGTATCTGGCGAATGGCTTATCGAATAAGGAAATTGCCGAACAGCTGCTATTAAGCAACAAAACCATTAGCGCGCACAAATCCAATATTTATTCCAAGCTCGGTGTGCAAAGCATTGTGGAATTAATTGATTACGCCAAGGCACACGAGCTGCTATAACCTGAATTCACTCCCTGCAGTTTATCTGAGTTGCAGGGAGTGCGGTCAGCGCTAATTATAATTAATCATAAATGTGGCATCCGCATCGGCGCGTCCGGGTCGGGGGTTATCCGCTGTGGCAATATAATTAGCATAAAATGACAACACGGCATTACCCTGCGCATCTACCGCTACCGGCTGGCTGGCCTGCTGTAACGCAAGACGTGTTTTATCCGCATCCCTGATCTCCACCGCGACGTTATTCGCCGTACTGGCATCATTCAACGCCAGCAATCCGCTGTCACTCCCGTCAGTTTTCCCGGAAAACGTAATTGATGCCGAGCCTGGCGGACAGCCAGTCAGCTTCAGCGTAAAGGGCATGGGCTGCGTGCGGCTCCCCGTGGTGTTGAGCTGCTTCGTCGGCCAGGTGCCCAGCGTGACGGTCTTGTCGCTGTCGCTGCCCTCTGCCACGCAGGTAAAATCAACGATATTGCCGTACATCTGAATATTGATCTCGCCCAGCGCTGTGGCTGACCACGCGTTTGCCTGACACATCGTCAGGGCCAGCGCAGCGAAAGGCCATTTCCAGTTCCCCATCTCTTCCCCTTAATCGTAATCCACGCGCAGATAGCCGCGAGAGGTGAACCGGCCTTCTGCTGGCTTATTCCCCGTAATGCTCACCGGCCAGACCCGGATCCCCACCTGCGCCTGCGCGCTGTCATCCAGACGGAACGGAATTTTGCTGTTCAGGTTGTTAGGCGTCAGAGGCGTACCGCTATCGTTCGCCACGACAAACCCTAAATCCGGGTTATCGGAAACCAGCGCATTGCCCGAGATTTTTTCCGCCTCGATGCGCATCGTCAGATACGCATTGGCCTCCACATTGGTGCACTTAATGGCAATGGTTTTGCTTTGTGGTGAGACGTTCTGAGGACGATTGCCGGCCCCCGCCTGGCTGAACAACGACGCGCCAATATCACCAAAATCAAACTCCACCACCTGCCCGGCGTTAATCGCACAGCTTTGTGGTACCTGAATGGTGCCGCTGTAGCTGATGGTATAGACCGGCGTATTCAACGGATCGGATGACGTGGTGGTGACATAGACGGTGAACATGGTCTGCTGGGGGATCACCACCATGTTGATAAACCGCCGTGTGACCCGCAGACGAAAGACCAGCTTCGAATCGGTGACAGGAAACGCTTTGTTGTTCGGAACGTTAGGGTGCTGCCCCATCTGAATGTAGTCTGACGGTGGATAGAAAGTGCCCGCGTAGTCATCGTGGATCTGCATTGCGCCATCAAGGTAGTCATTCAGCTTCACATACTTATAGCCATCAATTACCGTCGTTATCGGCAGGCTGGTGACATAACTACGCATCGTGGACTTTCCGGTTGTTCCTTTAGGGCAAATGGCGTTCACGCCCACCAGCCCGGATTTTTGCGCAAGGGTCACAATCTGCCCCGGTTTGTTATTGGAACTGTTAAAGACGTTTGAAAGATCGTATGAGATATCCTTCGGCACGCCCGTGGCGTTCTGGCAAACCGTCGCCCACGCGGGCATCGTGCTGCAGAGCAGCGCTAAGCTAAACACATTGCGTAAACTGCGCATCTTTGGGTTCCTGTTAACGGTCACAGCTTGCCCCCGCCATGGTAATGGCCTGGTTTTGGCTTTCAGGCGATAAACGATAGTGCGCACGACACTGGGACTGCATCCCATTGCCCCACTGAATAAGCAACTCCCCTTCCAGCGGCAGCCCGCTCAGGTAAATCTGCCCGTCATCGCCCACCATACTGGTGACCCCGCTCTGGGTTTCACGGACCACGGCACCAAACGGCACAGGCTGGTTGCCGCGGGTCACGGTCAGCAGGGCACGCACGCCGATACGGGTATCGAAGCTGGCGCGCACCAGCGCACCTTTGGTCGGTACTACGCTGCTGACGTTATTTTCGATGTCGGTGTTGTTACTCATGGAGTTGGTATCCAGCGCCACGCGGTTATAGCGGTAGACGGTGGCATACGGCATAACCGCGTAGCCTCGCCAGTCGGTTTTCACCCCGGTCTGGTTTTCCACGCTGACGCCCGAGGCTCCCGGCGCTTTGATCAGGACGTTAGTGTCGCCCAGCGGCTGGCTGAAGGTGACGCCGTCGGCATGGCCCACCACCCCACCGGAGAGCTGCCAGTTGAGATCATGCTGATCGCGCGCGTAGTTGTAGCCCACCCCCAGCGTGCCGTAGGTCGCCTGCCAGTTTGCGCTGGCGCTACCGCTTGAGCCGTTGGTGCTGGCGTGCCCCTGCGTAACGCTGTAGTTCAGGTTGCGATCTTCCAGCAGGGTGCCGCTGACCCCGGTTTGCCAGCTGGTATCACCGTCGCTGTTGCGGCTGGCTGAGGCCGTGGCGTAAGCGCGATCGATGGCGCTGTCCCGGCGATATCCCTGACGGGTAAAGAGGCTGAACGGCACCGAGACGTTAAAGGACGCGATCCGGTCCGTTCCCTCTATCCCAACGGACTTGTTCCACGACCATGACAGGGAGTAGTTGATCCCTTTTACACCTCCGGCATAGCCGAGCTGATACCAGAGGTTCGACTGGCTGGTGCCCCAGTAGGTCTGCTCGCTGCCGGAGACATAGACTGAGCCGTAATCACCCAGCGACTGAGAGATGTTGAGCTGGAAGCGCCCTTTTTTATTCCACGTCAGGTTGTGATAGCTCTGCACGTCCGGCACGCCGTCATCATCCTTGCTGTCGGCATACTGATAGCCTTCCATCGAACGCCAGGCCACATCATCCAGGGTGTAAAACCCTTTCGTGGAGTAGCGATAGCCCAGCAGCTGGAAGTTGGTGCCAAATCCGTTGAGTGATTTTGCATACAGGAAACGCAAGGACTGGCCCTCATGGCGGCTGTCGTCCGCCAGCTGGCTGCGGGCATGGGTGATATCGACCGACACCGCCCCCCAGTCACCGAGGTTTTTCCCGGCGCCAATGGCCACCGCGGTATAGCGCGACGCCAGCTGCGTACCGCCGTAGAGCGTGTAACCATTGGCCAGACCGGTAATCAGCGTGCCCTGGGTGAAGAACGGCGTGTCCTGATCGCTGTTACCGCTGCGGTAATCCCCGGCCACGAGGTCATACTTCCAGCGACCTTCACGCTGCAACAGCGGCACGGTGGAGTACGGCACGGTATAGCGTTGCTGGCTGCCGTCCTTCTCTTCTACGGTCACTTCCAGATCGCCGCTTGAAGAGGTAGGGTTCAGATCGGTAATGGCAAACGCGCCAGGCTGGACATAGCTCTGGTAGATAACATAGCCGTTCTGGCGAACAACCACTTTGGCCGGGGTACGGGCGATACCGCGCACGGTTGGCGCGTAGCCCTGCAGGCTGTCCGGGTACATGCTGTCGGACGAGAAAAGCCGCCCGCCGCGGAAACCGACGCTGTCAAAGACATCATTGCCGGTATTGCTGTCGCCCAGCACCAGCTCGCTTTTGAGCGGAATGACGGTGCGCTGCGCCCAGGTGCCAATGTTCTGCCAGTTACTGTGCCGCTGGCCGTTGTTTTGCGTATAACGCCAGGCGCCGTTATTGCGTAAACGCCAGGCGCCATAGTTCAGCCCGCTCTGCAGGTTCAGATAGTAGCTGTCATCCTCGCTTCCCCGGTTGCCGGTAAAGCTGTAGTTCAACAGCGCGGCGGGGATCCCTTCATCCCACTGTTCAGGCGGGATATAGCCACGGGCGCTGTTCTGCATCGCCACCTGCGGCAGGCTGATATTCAGACGCTGCGAGGCGAAGTTAAATGCGACCAGACTGCCGGGGATCGCTGTCGCCAGCGGGACACAGGTGTCGTCCTGCTCCTTTACCAGCTCGGGAAACGCGGCGAGGTTAACGCCAAACCGTTCCAGCATTTTACGTGTGATGCATGGCGCCAGTCCGCCCGCCACCGGTGGCGTATCGTCGGCCTGCTCAAAGCGCACGTCCTGGGTCGCGATAAACTCATCGTTACGCCAGATATCCACGCGATACACGCCGGGTGCCTGCTGGTGACCTTGTTCAAAACGCGATAAATCCGCCACGCTGGCGGTATCGTCGGACAAAAAGGCCGGGTTAAAGTAGCTTTCGCTCCAGCCCGACTGCGGCCAGAGCGTTGCCATCAGCGCCAGTGCAACCGGGCAGTAACGCCATTGATGATTATTCATCGCCCTGACTCTGCTCACAGGTTGACGCTACGCGCCGGAGTAATGGCACCGTAGTCATTGACGCTCTGCCAGGAGAGCGTACCGCCCGCACCAGCCGGCAGCGCCTGCTGTGCCGAATTTTTTGGCGCAATCATGATGTTATCCAGCGTCTGTCCGCCCAGCTTCAGATTGACCAGCGTGATGTAATACGGTGAGGCGTTGCTGATCTTCAGATGCGAGCCAACGCGCTCAAAGCGCAGCTGAGAGAGCGCCTCTTCCGGCTGCATTGCCAGATTATTCGGGCGCACAAACAGCTTGATACGCGACAGGATGGCCAGTTGCAGCACGTTGTTGTTTTCGGTTTTGGCTTTGTTCACTGACGGGATCGCTTTCACGTTCATGTAAAACAGCGATTCACGATCGGCAGGCAACGCAGGCCCGGCGTAAATAATGCGCAGCGTGTTTTCGCTGTCCGGCTCGCTGACAAACAGCGGTGGCGTGACGGCAAAGGTTTTTTCTTTTTGCCCGTTTGCGTTTTCGATCCACGCGTTAATTAAATAGCGTTCTTGCTTGTTACTGTTGGTGATCGCCAGTGAAGTTTGTTTAGCATCTGCCGGATAAATAACGCGCGTGGCTCCAAGTGCAATACCGCCGGACGCATTCGCGCTTGCAGAAACCATCATTAAAATAAACGATAAAATCAGTCCTGGTTTAATTAGGGTATTCATCAAAACCGTACCTTTAATAATGTGTTCGCAGGTGTTATGGATAAATCAACGTAAACCAGACATCCGACTGAATATTGCCTGGCACAAGGTGTTCGGAAATAGCCCGATATCGGGCGCTAAAATGAAACGCAAGCTCGCGGGTATCAATGGGCAGCCAGCTGACCGCCGTGGCGTTGGGGATTATCTGACGCTGCTGTTCGTCAAAGAGAGCCAGCCCCACCCCGCTGCTGATGGGTGTTTCACCGGGGCGCGATGTTGCCAGAAAAACCTGCGGGTCTTCCGCGGGCGTGATGCCCTGGAACTGGATCCCGACGGTGCGTGAGACATCCACGCTGCAATCCAGCAGCCGCACGGTAAAAGGCACATTTACGGTGGAAAAACTGCCCACCCCGGAAAACGAGTTGGTCCGGTATTGTCCCATATCGATGCGCATATTCTGGCTGTCTGGCGCCACGGCGCAGCCACCGTTTACCAGTTCACCCCGGAGGTGTACTTTGCCGCCGTCAATCACCACCGTATGGGCGAATGCCTGGGAAGCCATCGCAAGGGTTAACAGCAGTAGTGTTCCTGTCCTTGTCATCCTTCGTTCCTGGCCTGAGCGTATGACGGGCCTCATCCCTGAGGCCAAAACATCCCTGTACGGAGGAATTATTCGTATTTCATAACGAAAGTGGCGTCAGCATTTGCCTGGCCTGGTTCAGTGGTCGCAGCAGTGGCTTTATAACGCGCGCTGAAGTTCAGGGTGTTGGTGCCCTGGATCAGGTTCTGCGCAGCAGAGAAGGTGGCACCGTCTGGCGTCAGAACGCTGGATTTGCTGTCGAGGATCTCGATACCAACACCTTTCGCGGTGTTGTCGTTGCTACCGGAAGTCACTGCCAGCAGGGTTTTGTCAGTTGCGTCGATCTGACCGGTGAACGCCACAGCAGCCGTTTTCGCCACCAGCGGATCGCAATCGTTCAGTTCGATGGTGAATGGAATATTGGTGGTGGTATCACCCACTTTGGTGAATTTCGCGGTACGGTACTGACCGAGATTAACGGTCTGCTCGGAAGAATCGGTATTTACTGAACATGCAGCATTAACCAGTTCACCTTTAAAATGCACGGTACCGCCATTTACGGAAACTGGCGTAACCGGATCGGCAGCGTGAGCGGCACCCGCGACCAGGGCCAGTGAAGCAATAACAGTAGAAGCAATGTTGCTGAGTTTCATGTCTATTCCTTTAAAATGTAAATAACCCTTCCCGCGAATTATCGGGAATAAGAAATACGTTCAATTGAAAAATTGAAAGCTTATTTCGGAGGAGACAAAGTAGCTCAGGAAACTATTTTTAAATATGTCAAAACGCTGCCATTTTACCAGGTCACATCCTAATCCTGCCTAAGAAATTGACCATCACCCGAGAAGGGTCTTTACGCCCGCCGGAGGAAAACTCGCAAAGGGTGACTGACAGCGGCGCTCGCTTCTGACAAAATACAGGCCATCCCCCCTTTCAAACGTTACAGACGGAATCTTCTCTCTGATGGCAGCAAAGATTATTGACGGTAAAACGATTGCGCAGCAGGTGCGCTCTGAGGTCGCGGAAAAAGTGAAGGCGCGTAAAGCGGCTGGTTTTCGCGCACCAGGGCTTGCCGTTGTGCTGGTTGGTAGCAACCCGGCATCGCAGATTTATGTCGGCAGCAAACGCAAAGCGTGTGAAGAGGTGGGGTTCGTCTCCCGCTCTTACGATTTGCCGGAAACCACCACCGAAGCAGAACTGCTGGAACTTATTGACACCCTGAATGCCGATAAAGAGATCGACGGTATTCTGGTCCAGCTGCCGCTGCCGGCAGGCATCGACAACGTGAAGGTACTTGAGCGTATCGCGCCGGATAAAGATGTGGACGGTTTCCACCCGTATAACGTTGGCCGTCTGTGCCAGCGCGCGCCGCGCCTGCGTCCCTGCACCCCGCGCGGCATCGTGACGCTGCTGGAGCGTTATAACATCGACACCTACGGTCTGAACGCCGTAGTGATTGGCGCCTCCAACATCGTAGGCCGTCCGATGAGCATGGAGCTGCTGCTGGCCGGTTGCACCACCACCGTGACCCACCGCTTCACCAAAAACCTGCGTCATCACGTCGAGAATGCCGATCTGCTGATCGTCGCGGTCGGTAAGCCGGGCTTCATTCCCGGGGAATGGATTAAGGAAGGGGCGATTGTCGTGGACGTCGGGATTAACCGTCTGGAAAACGGCAAAGTGGTTGGCGACGTGGTTTATGAAGATGCCGCAGCGCGTGCCTCTTACATTACCCCGGTACCGGGCGGCGTAGGCCCAATGACCGTAGCAACCCTGATTCAGAATACCTTGCAGGCATGCGAGGAGTATCACGACGTAGAGGACGCGTAACATGGCGACATTTTCATTAGGTAAACATCCACACGTTGAGCTGTGCGATCTGCTGAAGCTGGAAGGCTGGAGCGAGAGCGGTGCGCAGGCCAAGATTGCCATTGCCGACGGGCTGGTTTTCGTCGACGGCGTGGTAGAAACGCGTAAGCGCTGCAAGATTGTTGCCGGTCAGACCGTCAGCTTTGACGGTCAGAGCGTGACCGTTACGGCCTGAGCCGTCTGATGCCCTCACCCTAACCCTCTCCCACAGGGAGAGGGGATAAAAAAATCCCCCCACACCCATCACGGTTAATTATCGATCAACTTCAAATAATCACTATTTCATCTGTTGAAAAGTGAAAATTGTGTTGCGCGTTTTTCACGCTTTGCCCACGATAAGTAGAACGTTCTACTAAAACGTTCTACTTACAATAACAGCGCTAAAAAAAGCGCTTCTCGGGGGAAATCAGCATGAGTCTGATATCAGGGTTTGTTAAATCGCTGTCTAAGTTATCGATGATTGGTCGCGCCTTAATGCTGCCAATTTCACTGCTTCCCGCTGCGGGCCTGCTGCTGGCCTTTGGCGATAAGTTTCACCTGCCGCTGATGATGAACGCGGGTGGGGTTATCTTTGATAACCTGCCCATGCTGTTTGCCATTGGCTCCGCCGTGGGTCTGGCATCGGAATCCGGCATTGCCGCACTGTCTGCCGCCGTCTCGGTGTTTGTTACCAATATCACCATCAGTACCGTGCTGAGCATTACGCCAGAAATGGCCTCTCAGGGCGGTAAATACGCTATGGTGGTCGGCATCCCGACGCTGCAGATGGGCGTATTTGGCGGGCTTATCTGCGGTATTCTGGCGGCGTGGTGCTATAACCGTTTCCACACCATGCAGCTGCCGGAGTTCCTTGGCTTCTTCTCCGGCAAACGCTTTGTGGCGATTGCCACGGCGTTTCTCTCGTTCCTGCTCGGTCTGCTGCTGCCCTACGTCTGGCAACACATTCAGGCAGGCATCGACGCGCTCTCCGTGGTGGTGAACGGCGATAATCAGGCCGCCTCAACCTTTATCTTCGGTCTGGTCGAACGCGCCCTCATCCCGCTCGGTCTGCACCATATCTGGTATCCCTCTTTCTGGTATTCATTTGGTGATTACACCACTCAGGCGGGCCAGGTGATCCACGGCGACCAGACCATCTGGTTCAAGATGCTGGAAGAAGGGGTGAAATCCTTCAGCAGCGACACCTACCAGAACGCCGGTAAGTTCATGCAGGGTGAATTCCCGCTGATGCTGTTTGCCCTGCCTGCGGCGTGTCTGGCGATGTATCATGAAGCGCATACCAAAAATAAAAAAATCGCGGCCGGTATTCTGTTCTCTGCGGCACTCACCTGCTTCCTGACGGGGATCACCGAGCCGGTGGAGTTCACTTTCATCTTCGTCGCGCCGATCCTCTACGTCTTTAACGCCATTATGGCGGGCCTGGCGTACATGACCATGTATCTACTGCACGCCCATATCGCCAAGTCGTTCTCGGCAGGCTTTATCGATTATCTGTCGTTCGGGATCCTGCCGTCATTCAACGGCTATCAGACCAACTTCCTCAATGCCATTATCATTGGTATTCCGATGGGCCTGATTTATTACTTCACCTTCCGTTTCGTGATCCGTCGCTTTGACGTGAAAACGCCGGGCCGTACCGAAGTGACCGCCAGCGCGGATGATAAATCCGATTCTGAACTCGCCACCGAAATCATTACCCTGCTGGGCGGTGCGCACAACATCGACTCCGTTGGCTCCTGTATTACCCGTCTGCGCCTGGAAGTGGCAAAAAGTGATGCGGTGGATAAAGATGGCCTGAACGGACTCGGCGCACGCGGCGTGGTCTTCGTGGGTGATAACGGAATTCAGGTGATTTTCGGTGCCAGAGCACAGTTTATCGCCCAGACCATGTCCACCATGATTGGCAAATAATAAGATGCCGGAACGACACGTCTCCTGTAGGCTGAGAGACGTGTCGTATCTGGCTGATAATCGGTAAATTTCAGGGAGCGGTTTTGAAGAAAGTCAGCATCATTGATGTCGCAAAGCACGCGGGTGTGTCGGTCTCTACCGTATCGCTGGTGCTGCGCCAGAAAGGGAAAATCTCCGAAGCAACGATCGAGAAGGTCAATGCCGCCATCACGACGCTGGGCTATGTTCATAACGTTGCCGCTGCTAACCTTCGCGCCAACACCTCCAACCTGATCGGCCTGATCCTGCGTGATTTTAGCGACAGCTTTTCCATCAAAGTCATGGCGAGTATCGTCCAGGAGCTGGAGAAGCAGGGCTATATGGTTTTTCTCGGCCAGCCGCTGAACGATCGGGAGCATTTAGAGCGCACCCTGCTCTCCTTTAAGCAACAGGGCGTGGCGGGTGTGATCTATCTCGCGTCGGATACGCGCTCCTCAACCCTGCCGGAGCAGATCCGCCAGTGCCCGCTGCCGCTGGTGGTGGTCTCGCAGTCTCTGCTGGATGAAAAATGCAACCTGGTGATGCGCGATAACCGCCAGGCGGCAAACCTGGCCGCGCGCTATCTTATCGAGCGCGGGCACCGCAACATCGCCTACATTGGCGGACGGGAAGGCTGCCTTATTCGCGAACAACGCCTGCTTGGATTTCGCAGCGCAATGACCCAGAACGGGCTGGTGTGGCGCGATGAAAGCTCCCCGGCCTGCAGCGATGACACGCAAGCCGCCGCAATGGCGACCCGCCAGCTGCTTGAAAAAAACAACACCATCACCGCCCTGCTCTGCCATTCACCGGATGCGATGATCGGCTGCATTAGCGGCATTCATCAGGTGGGCCGTACCGTGGGAAAAGATGTATTTCTGACGCAGCAGGTCGCGCTGGTGGGCTTTGAAGATATGCTGCACGTCAACCTGACCTCGCCGTCGTTTACCTATGTCTCCTCCGCCAGTGACGAGACAGGCCGCCAGGCGGCGGGTCTTATCATCCGTAAGCTGAAAGAGCCAGAGCTGCAGACGCAGCGCATTACCCTCTCCGGCCAGCTTATCGCGCGGGAATCGGCGTAAAAATCGGAATTTAGCACAGGTCAGTTCCAGCAAAATCGCTGCTATATTCCCATGATTTGTCATGGAAAATTACGATGCCTACCGTTATCACACACGCTGCTGTTCCGCTTTGCCTGGGCTTAGGCCTGGGAACCCGGGTTATTCCTCCCCGCCTGCTTTTCGCCGGTGTCGTGCTCGCGATGCTGCCCGATGCCGACGTGCTGGCGTTTAAGTTCGGCGTTGCTTACGGCAATGTTTTCGGCCATCGCGGCTTTACCCATTCACTGCTGTTTGCCTTTGTGGTGCCGATACTCTGCGTACTGGTCGGGCGACGATGGTTCAGGGCAAGTTTGACGCGCTGCTGGCTGTTTTTAACCGTGTCGCTGCTGTCGCACAGCCTGCTCGATTCCGTCACCACCGGCGGCAAGGGCGTCGGCTGGCTGTGGCCGTGGTCAGATGAACGGTTCTTTGCGCCGTGGCAGGTGATTAAGGTCGCCCCGTTTGCCCTGTCGCGCTATACCACGCCGTACGGGCATCAGGTGATTATCTCTGAACTGCTGTGGGTGTGGCTGCCGGGAGTGGTGCTGATGGGGCTGTTGTGGTGGCGAAAGCGTGCACGCTGATGCCCTCACCCCGGCCCTCTCCCACAGGGAGAGGGAGAACACCTAACAATCCCCTCTCCCTGTGGGAGAGGGTTAGGGTGAGGGGAAAATTACTTACGGCGCCAGGTGGTCCCCTGTGGGCCATCTTCCAGGATGATCCCCATCTCGGTCAGGCGATTGCGCGCCGCATCCGCTGCCGCCCAGTCTTTCGCCTGACGGGCTTCCAGACGCGCGTTAATCAGCGCTTCAATCTCTGCCACTTCGCCGTCATCCGCCTGCGCACCGCTCTGCAGGAAGGCATCCGGCTCCTGCTCCAGCAGGCCAAGCACGGAAGAGAGTTTACGCAGGTGAGCAGCCAGCGCATTCGCCGCCGCCATATCTTCTGACTTCAGGCGGTTGACTTCACGCGCCATATCGAACAGCACCGAGTAGGCTTCCGGGGTGTTGAAATCATCGTTCATCACCTCAACAAAGCGGGCCTCAAACGCCTCGCCGCCCGCGGCCTCCACGGACTTGTCGGTACCGCGCAACGCAGTGTACAGACGCTCCAGCGCAGAGCGTGCCTGTTTCAGGTTCTCTTCACTGTAGTTCAGCTGGCTGCGGTAGTGGCCCGACATCAAAAAGTAACGCACGGTTTCCGCATCGTAATACTTCAGGACGTCACGCACGGTGAAGAAGTTGCCCAGCGATTTAGACATCTTCTCGCGGTCAACCATCACCATCCCGGAGTGCATCCAGTAGTTCACATACTCGCCGCCGTGCGCACAGGTGGACTGCGCGATTTCGTTTTCGTGGTGCGGGAACATGAGGTCTGAACCGCCGCCGTGAATGTCAAAATGTTTGCCCAGCTGTTTGCAGTTCATCGCCGAGCACTCAATGTGCCAGCCCGGACGCCCTTCTCCCCATGGAGATGGCCAGCTTGGTTCGCCCTCTTTGGACATCTTCCACAGCACGAAGTCCATTGGGTTACGCTTCACGTCAACCACGTCAACGCGCGCGCCAGCCTGCAGTTGGTCAAGATCCTGACGGGAAAGCGAGCCGTAGGTAGGATCGGTTGGCACTGAGAACATCACGTCGCCATTGTCCGCAACGTACGCGTGGCCGCGTTCAATCAGCTTTTCCGTGATCTCGATAATTTCGTGAATATGGTGGGTCGCACGCGGCTCGCTGTCCGGGCGCAAAATGTTTAACGCGTCAAAATCCTTGTGCATCTCAACGATCATACGATCCACCAGCGCGACAAAGCTTTCGCCATTTTCATTAGCGCGCTTGATGATTTTGTCGTCAATATCGGTGATGTTACGCACGTACTTCAGGTTATACCCGAGGAAACGCAGGTAACGCGACACGACATCGAATGCGACAAAGGTACGGCCATGTCCGATATGACAGAGATCGTAAACCGTAATACCACACACGTACATGCCGACTTCCCCGGCATGGATAGGTTTAAATTCCTCTTTCTGGCGCGTCATTGTATTAAAGATTTTTAACATCGAAGATTCCATGTAAACACGTGTGTGGACGAAAACCGGGTATTCTACCCGTAATTCAAACCCGAAGCAGCACACAATGCAAGGTGATCGCATCCTGTGGTTATGCTATAACAGGCCCCTATATCTGACCCGAACGCGGGTCGACGTACCACAATAACGGAACAGGATGCAAAAATGGTTACTTTCCACACTAATCATGGCGATATCGTAATCAAAACCTTTGATGACAAAGCGCCTGAAACAGTTAAAAACTTCCTGGACTACTGCCGCGAAGGTTTCTACAACAACACCATTTTCCACCGTGTGATCAACGGCTTTATGATCCAGGGCGGCGGTTTTGAACCGGGTATGAAGCAGAAAGAAACAAAAGAAGCGATCAAAAACGAAGCCAATAACGGCCTGAAAAACACCCGCGGCACGCTGGCGATGGCGCGTACTCAGGCACCTCACTCTGCCACCGCGCAGTTCTTCATCAACGTGGCTGACAACGACTTCCTGAACTTCTCCGGCGAAAGCCTGCAGGGTTGGGGCTACTGCGTATTCGCAGAAGTGGTTGAAGGCATGGACGTGGTCGACAAGATCAAAGCCGTTTCCACCGGCCGCAGCGGCATGCATCAGGACGTTCCAAAAGAAGACGTTGTGATTACCAGCGTGACCGTCAGCGAGTAATTCGTGGCGACACTCTTTATTGCAGATTTGCACCTGCAAACAGAAGAACCGGCGATCACCGCCGGTTTTCTGCGTTTTTTAGCGGGTGAAGCCAGACACGCCGACGCGCTTTACATCCTTGGCGACCTGTTTGAAGCCTGGATCGGCGACGACGACCCCAACCCGCTGCACCGTGAAATGGCTGCCGCCATTCACGCGCTGGTCACCTCCGGCGTTCCCTGCCACTTCATTCACGGCAACCGCGATTTTCTGGTCGGCCCTCGCTACGCCGGCGAAAGCGGCATGACGCTGCTGCCAGAAGAACAGGTGCTTGACCTCTATGGTCGAAAAGTCCTGATCATGCACGGTGACACGCTCTGTACGGATGATACCGGCTATCAGGCGTTTCGCGCGAAGGTCCACACCCCGTGGATCCAAAAGGTGTTCCTTGCCCTGCCGCTGTTTATCCGTAACCGTATCGCCGCCAGAATGCGCGCGGGCAGTAAAGCCGCCAACAGCAGTAAGTCGATGACCATCATGGACGTCAACCCGCAGGCAGTGGTCAACGTGATGGAGAAACACCACGTCCAGTGGTTGATCCACGGTCATACCCACCGTCCCGACGTGCATACGTTGGTCGCCAACGGCGAACCGGCTCACCGTGTGGTACTGGGCGCGTGGCACAGCGAAGGATCGATGGTGAAAGTCACGCCTGAAGGTGTGGAACTGATCGCTTTCCCGTTTTAATCTCCCCCGCAAAACTCATTCTATTTTTTTGAACGATATCGGCAAATTGTTTCGATTTTAATCAGCCCGTGGTCGGCCTATCATTTATCACATCAGGGCAACACGCCCTATGCCAAACAAAACACTTAAGGATTACGACCATGAAATCTATCAAAACTTTCGTTGCAGTTGCCGCTCTGTCTCTGATCTCTTTCGGTTCTTTCGCACAAAGCGTTAGCGCGACAGCCTCAACTCTGGATCGTGCAGAAGCGAAAATTGCCGCTCAGGCTGCTGAACAGGGCGCGTCTTACAAAATCACCAGCGCACAGTTCAATAACCGCGTGCACATGACTGCAGAACTGACTAAATAAGATCGCCGTTTGCCGTGCCGCCAGTAGATCCGCGACAGCGACAAGACGATGAGGAAGGAAAGAGAATGAAAAAAATCAGCATCGTAAGTGCCCTGCTGCTGTTCGCTGGACTGTCCACTGGCGCGATGGCAGCAGAGAATGGCTTCTGTGTACCGGAAGCCGGCTCGAATATCGACACCAGCATGGTGAATCATATTGATGTCAGCCACGCATTCGACAAAGAGAACCTGACCGCAGGGGATCTTCAGTAACCTCTCAAAACAGACCGCCTGAATGCGGTCTGTTTTGTTATTCCCGCGCACCACAACGGCTCGGTTTTTAACCGCGCAACCGTTTTCCTTGCCCGTATTACATGCTATTCTCTGTGCCCTCGAAAGCAGTGTGTTTCGCACCACAGGAGTTTTAAGACGCATGTCTTCCCGCAATAATCCGGCGCGTGTCGCCATCGTGATGGGGTCCAAAAGCGACTGGGCTACCATGCAGTTCGCCGCCGAAATCTTTGAAATCCTGAATGTTCCTCACCACGTTGAAGTGGTTTCCGCACACCGCACGCCGGATAAACTGTTCAGCTTTGCCGAAAGCGCGCAAGAGAATGGTTACGAGGTGATCATTGCCGGTGCGGGTGGTGCAGCTCATCTGCCGGGCATGATTGCCGCCAAAACGCTGGTGCCGGTACTGGGTGTTCCGGTGCAGAGCGCCGCACTGAGCGGTGTCGACAGCCTTTACTCCATTGTGCAGATGCCGCGTGGCATTCCTGTGGGTACGCTGGCCATCGGCAAAGCGGGCGCGGCAAACGCGGCTCTGCTGGCAGCGCAGATCCTGGCGACGCACGATAAAGCCTTACTTCAGCGTCTGGCGGACTGGCGTAAAGCCCAGACCGACGAAGTGCTGGACAACCCGGACCCGCGGGGTGCGGCATGAAGCAGGTTTGCGTCCTCGGCAACGGTCAGTTAGGCCGCATGCTGCGCCAGGCCGGTGAACCGCTGGGCATTGCCGTCTGGCCGGTCGGTCTGGATGCCGAACCCGAAGCCGTGCCGTTCCACCAGAGCGTCATTACCGCTGAGATTGAACGCTGGCCGGAAACCGCGCTGACCCGTGAACTGGCGCGCCATAACGCTTTTGTGAACCGCGACGTGTTCCCAATCATTGCTGACCGTCTGACGCAAAAACAGCTGTTCGACAAGCTCGGACTGGCGACCGCGCCGTGGCAGTTGCTGTCTGATAAAAGCGAGTGGAACGATGTCTTCGCTATGCTGGGCGAACTGGCGATTGTAAAGCGTCGCGTCGGCGGTTATGACGGCCGCGGACAGTGGCGTTTGCGCGCGCACGAAACCGCCGAACTGCCGGAAGAGTGCTACGGAGAGTGCATCGTTGAGCAGGGCATCAACTTCAGCGGTGAAGTGTCGCTGGTTGGCGCTCGCGGCCACGACGGGCGTACCGTATTTTATCCTCTGACCCATAACCTGCATCAGGACGGGATCTTACGCACCAGCGTCGCCTTCCCGCAGGCCAATGCTGAACAGCAGGCCCAGGCTGAAGAGATGCTCTCGGCCATTATGCATGAACTGGGTTATGTGGGCGTGATGGCGATGGAGTGTTTTGTAACGCCGTCTGGTCTGCTGATCAACGAACTGGCACCGCGCGTTCACAACAGCGGTCACTGGACCCAAAACGGCGCATCAATCAGCCAGTTTGAGCTGCACCTGCGCGCCATTACTGACCTGCCGCTGCCGCAGCCGGTGGTTAACAGCCCTTCAGTGATGATCAACCTGATCGGTACCGATCTGAACTACGACTGGCTGAAGCTGCCGCTGGTGCACCTGCACTGGTACGACAAAGAGGTTCGTCCGGGGCGTAAAGTGGGTCACCTGAACCTGAACGACAGCGACGCAGGCCGCCTGAGCGCTACCCTGGAAGCGATGATCCCTCTCCTGCCGCCGGAATACGCAAGCGGGATTGTCTGGGCGCAATCAAAGCTCAAATAAGCGATAATTGCCGGGGAGTTGATCTTCCCCTTCCCCGGCCTCTCCTCACGCGCGTAAAATCCCCCTCCATTGCTGTTTTGATTTCTGGAATAACCATGAACGATGGAACGGATTATCGCGCGATACTCGCGTCCGATACCCCTTTGATTGACGTTCGCGCGCCGATCGAATTTACGCAGGGTGCGATGCCTGCGGCAATCAACCTGCCTTTAATGAACGACGACGAACGCGCCGCCGTGGGGACCTGCTACAAACGCCAGGGGCCCGACGCTGCGCTGGCGCTCGGCCATAGTCTGGTGAACGGCGACACGCGGGAGGCCCGGCTCAACGCCTGGCGCGAAGCCTGTCTTGCCCGTCCTGAGGGCTTTATCTGCTGCGCGCGCGGCGGACAGCGCTCGCATATCACGCAGGCCTGGCTGAAAGAGGCTGGCGTGGATTACCCGCTGATCCGCGGCGGCTATAAAGCCCTGCGTCAGACGGCGATTCAGGTCACTATTGAGCAGTCACAAAAACCGATGGTGCTTATCGGCGGCTGTACCGGAAACGGTAAAACGTTGCTGGTGAAGCAGCACGTGCAGGGGATCGATCTGGAAGGGCTGGCCCACCATCGCGGCTCATCGTTTGGCCGCACGCTGACGCCACAGCTTTCCCAGGCAAGCTTTGAAAATCATCTGGCCGTCGAGCTGTTGAAAAAAGATGCTGCACGTTGGGTGCTGGAGGATGAGGGCAGGATGATTGGCTCTAACCATCTGCCGGAATGCCTGCGCGACCGGATGGCCGAAGCCCCTATCGTGGTGGTAGAGGATCCGTTTGACATTCGTCTTGAGCGCCTGCGCGAAGAGTATTTCGACCATATGTGGGCCAATTTTTCTGCCGCCTACGGCGAAGAGGCAGGCTGGAAGGAGTATAGCGAGTACCTGCACCACGGTCTGTTCGCCATTCGCCGCCGTCTGGGGCTGCAGCGTTATGCGGAATTCACCGCGCTGTTAGATTCCGCACTGCTGGAACAACAACGCTCTGGCAGCACTGACGCACACTTTAGCTGGCTTGCGCCGCTGCTCAGTGATTATTACGACCCGATGTACGGCTATCAGCTGGAGAAGAAAGCGGAGAAGATTGTATATCGCGGGACGTATGGCGAGGTCGCTGACTGGCTTGATCGCTGAAAGAAAGCCGGGTGGCGAGGTAAAAGCAAAACGGCAACCTGGTTGCCGTTTTTAATGTTTGTACCCTCTCCCTGTGGGAGAGGGTCAGGGTGAGGGTTAGAAGTCGTAACGCAGACGCACCAGGTTCATATCGCCCAGGTTGTCGGTGCTGGAGGTGAACACGTGTTCGTAATCCACACGGAAACCGTAGTCCAGCTGGAAGCTGATACCCACACCGTTGTCGATGCGCTGGTAGTTACGGCCGTTCACGTACTCGATACGGTCACCCATGAAGTATGGCTGGATGGATTTAACCGCATACTGATTGATTGGGAATTTGTACCCTGCGAAGTATTCGATACCCCATGCGTCACCGGCAAAGTAGTCGTTAACAGACACTTTTTTGGTGGTCAGGAAGTTCTGGTACCAGCCGCCGCCAGCAGAGAAGGTCCAGTTATCCGGTGTCCAGCTGAGCGCGGTACCGAGGATGTTCTGGTCATAGGTTTTGCTGTCGCCGTTGTCCGGGTTACGCATATCCGCACGGGTGTAGTTCCATGCCGCGCCCCAGGTCAGATCGGTGGTCAGGTGGTAATCGATACCCAGGGAACCGCCGCCTTTACGCTTGTAGCGCAGACCGTTGCCCGGCAGGTATTCGCTGTCTTCAAACAGGTAAGAGGCGTAGATATCAGCATCGCCAACGGTTTTCTTATATTTCAGCATATTGCGTGAACGATAAGAGCCATCGTAGTCGCCGTTGATACCGTTACCTGGTGCCTGACCGATCATGTCGTAGTCCCAGATATCGGTTTTCACACCCACCACATCATAGTACACGCTGTTCTGTTGACCGAAGGTCAGCGTACCCCAGGTGTCGCTCTTCAGACCGGTGTAGAGCATACGGCGCGTGGTGTCGTGGGCACCCTCGGCATAGTGATGATCCCAGTTGAACTGGGCAGGGATATTCACACCCAGTTCGTAGTAGCTGATCCAGCTGATGTCGTCGAACAGATAGTAATCTGCCGCAAAACGGAAACGGGTGCCGCCGTCGAAGCCGTTACGTTTGTAGCTGTTTTTACCGTCGTCGCCCGTCATGTTCTGGAACTGAGGACGAATACTGCCGCCAACGGTAAAGTTCAGACGGCTCAGCGGGTTACCCGCCTGAGGATCTTGCTTAAGAACTGTGATTTCCGCCTGAGATGCGAAGGAGGTTAATGCCACTGCTGCGCCAATAGCTGTCGCCAGCGCGGTTGTTTTTATAGTCATTATTTTTCCTTAATAGACACGCTGCTAAATATTTAGCGTGTGAATATTAACTGGAAATAATCGGGCTGTGTGGGCGGGTTTTTAATGTTTTGTGCTACTAAATGAGTGGGTATTATCGATTTGTGCTGTTAACGGGCTGCGTACCAGCATTTAAACCGGCACGCAACCATCACGTCTGTGAACTAACTGACAAACTGGCGGAACAATGCTTTGCCTTTTAACAGCCGCGTTCCGAGCCAGCCGCCGCAAAGTGAAAGCAAAAGCGCACCGCACACCGGCAGCGTCAGCCACAGGCGCCAGTCTGGCTCCCACGGGAAGTCGAAGACTTTCGACTGCAGCACTGCCAGCGCCGCCTCTGCGCCAATGGCGGCCACCAGGCCTGCCACCAGCCCCAGCAGGGCGAACTCGCTCCACAGCGTAGCCCTCAGCAGGCGCTTGCCGGCTCCCAGCGTACGGTAGACCACCAGCTCCTGATGACGCTGACGCATGCCAACCTGCACCTGTGCCAGCAGCAACAGCACGCCGCAAATCGTCACCAGTACCACCATCACCTCCAGCGCGCGGCTGACCTGCTCCAGCACCTGACCGACCTGTTTCAGTATCGCGCCAATATCCAGCAGGCTGACCGTCGGGAATTCCCGGTTAAGCTGCGTCAACATGCCGTTGCCGTTCTCCCAGCGGAAGCTGGTGAGCCAGCTCTGCGGCTGTCCATCCAGCGCCCCGACAGGGAAGATAAAGAAGAAGTTTGGCCGCAGGCTTTCCCAGTCCACTTTGCGCAGGCTGGTCACTCTGGCGCTGAAATCCTGCGTGTCGCCGGTAAAGGTCACGCTATCTCCCAGCTTCACATTCAGACGCTTTGCCAGCCCCTCTTCCATCGACACTTCCCCAGCCTTTGGCGGCCAGCTTCCGGCGGTGATCGGATTGTGATCCGGGCGCTTCTCCTGCCAGGTCAGGTTTAGCTCACGGTTGAGCGACTCATCTTTATTTCCCTCCGTCGACTGACCGTTGATCTGCGTCAGGCGCGCACGCACGATCGGATAGAACGACTCGGGAATAATGTGATGCTCAGAGAGAAAACCCTTCAGTGGTGTCACCTGTTCTGGAGCAATATTGATCAGAAAATAGTTCGGGCTTTCCGGCGGAAGCTGCTGTTGCCAGCGATCCAGCAGATCGCCGCGCAGCACCAGCAAAAGCGCCAGCAGCATAAACGAGAGCGAAAACGCCGAAAGCTGGCTCAGCGTTGACCACGGCTGATGCAGCAGACGGTTCACCGCCAGCCGCACGGGAAGGGATTTAATCGTCATCCTTTTCAGAACAGTGAGCAACATCCAGCCCAGCACGCCACACAGCAGCGCCAGAACCACCGCCCCAACCAACACGGCCCACAGCAGGGTACTCCCGCCCATCAGCCAGGCAAGGAGCCCGATCACCACGGCTATCATCACCGGCAGGTAGTATTTAAGCGGCCAGACGCTGGCCACCACATCGCGGCGCAGCACGCGCAGCGGCTGGGTGGCGAGCAGGAGCCGGTACGGGCGCAACCCCACCAGCAATGAAATCACGGTCATCGCGCCAATCGCCCACAGCCACGGCCAGAGGCTTGCTGGCGGCAGCGCGGCAGGCAGTACCGGTTTCAGGAGCATCATCAGCAGCTTTTCAAACAGCAGACCTGTCGCCCCACCGGTGACGGCCGACAGCGCCAGCACCATCAGCCACTGGCCAACAATCAGCCTCCGCAATTGCGCCCTGCCCGCGCCAAGGGTTTTGAGGATCGCCACCAGATCGTAACGGCTGCGGCAGTAGTGTCCCATCGCCACGGCAACCGCCGCGACGGCCAGCAGCAGGGTTAACAGTGCCGAGAGCAGCAGGAACTGCTGAGAGCGTTCAAGAGACTTGCCGAGCGCGCCCTCATCCTGCTCAAGCCCGTACCAGCGGTGCTCCGGTTTTAACTGCGGCAGAAGCCATTTTTCATACGCCTCCAGCTGCGCAGGCGTGCCGCCAAACTTATAGCGCCAGGTGACACGGCTCCCCGGCTGGACGGCGTTGGTTTTCGCCACGTCTGCGGTGTTCATCAGCAAGCGTGGGGCGAGCTGGAACGGGTTGAAGCCGGAATCGGGTTCCTGAACCACCTCCCCGGCAATGGTCAGCGTCGCGTCCCCCACGTCGATGCTGTCACCTGTTTTCAGGTTCAGCAGCGCCATCAGTCGCGGTGCCAGCAGCACCGTACCGGCTTTCGGTTTGACGCCTGGCGGACTGGTCTGCAGTTCACCGTACATCGGGTAGATATTATCCACGGCTTTGACGCTGGCCAGCTGCGGCGTGTCACCGGCAAAGGTCATGGTCTGGAAGCTTATCTGCTCCCCGACCTTGAGCCCCCGCTTGCGCGCTTCGTCGATCCAGCCCGGCGGGACGGCGCGCGAGCTTTGCAACGCCCTGTCGCCCGCCATAAATTCGCGGCTTTGCTGGCTAAGCCCTTTCTCCATGCGATCGCTGACGCTGCCCAGCGCCAGCACGCAGGCTACCGCCAGGCTTAACGCCAGCCAGACGATCAGCAGCGAAGGCGAGCGCCACTCGCGCCAGAACCAGCGGGCAATCATGCTTCCTCCTGCAATTCACCGTTGACCAGCCGCAGGCGGCGATCGCAGCGGGCGGCCAACTGCGGATCGTGCGTGACCAGAATCAGCGTGGTGCCATGTTCCCGGTTGAGCGAGAACAGCAGATCGGCAATCTTATCGCCGGTTTTACGGTCCAGGTTCCCGGTGGGTTCATCGGCAAACAGCACCTCCGGGCGACCATTAAATGCGCGGGCCAGCGCCACGCGTTGCTGCTCTCCACCGGAAAGCTGCGCCGGAAGATGGTCAAGGCGTTTCCCCAGCCCCAGCTGTTCCAGCAATGCCTTCGCATGATCGCGGCTTTCACGGCTGCTTTCTCCGCGCAGCAGCGCGGGCAACTCAACATTTTCCAGCGCGTTCAGGGTGGGGATCAGCATGAAGGACTGAAACACAAAACCGATGTGACGGGCACGTAGCGCGGCACGCGCCTCTTCATCAAGCTGATGCAGCGGCTGTCCGACCAGGTTAACCTCGCCGCTGCTGCCGTCGTCCAGTCCGGCCAGAATAGCCAGCAGCGTGGACTTACCGGAACCGGATTCGCCAATCAGCGCAATGGTTTCGGCAGGTTTGACAACGAGTTCAACTCCGGTAAGGATGGAAAGCTCGTGTTCCCCCTGACCGACGGACTTCTTAAGACGATGAACTTCAACAATGTTTTCCGCTGGCATTTGCCCTTCCTGTTTTTGATTCTGATGACTTTCCGCGCGGCGGCAGCGGACACGTTACTGGTTCTCGGCGACAGCCTCAGCGCAGGCTATCGTATGGCGGCCAGTGCGGCCTGGCCGGCTCTGCTCAACGAAAAATGGCAGAGCAAAACGTCTGTTATCAACGCCAGCATCAGCGGTGATACCTCGCAACAGGGCTTGTCGCGCCTGCCGGCTTTGCTCAAACAGCATCAACCGCGATGGGTGCTGGTGGAGCTGGGCGGTAACGACGGATTGCGTGGCTTCCAGCCTCAGCAAACGGAACAAACCCTGCGCACCATCCTGAAGGACATTAAAGCGGCAAACGCCCAGCCGCTGCTGATGCAAATTCGCCTGCCCGCCAACTACGGTCGTCGGTATAATGAAGCCTTTAGCGCGATCTACCCTAAGCTTGCCAACGAGTTTGATATTCCGCTGCTGCCATTTTTCATGGAAGAGGTCTATCTCAAACCCAACTGGATGCAGGATGACGGGATCCACCCCAATCGCGATGCACAGCCGTTTATTGCCGACTGGATGGCAACGCGGCTGGCTCCTTTAGTTAACCATGACTCCTGATTAAGCGGAGATCCTGACAGGTAAAGTTATGCAAAAATCGGTCTTAATTACAGGATGTTCCAGCGGAATTGGTCTTGAAAGCGCGCTCGAATTAAAGCGTCAGGGATTTCAGGTGCTGGCGGCCTGCCGTAAACCTGACGATGTGGAACGCCTCAACGGGATGGGGTTCACCAGCGTGTTGCTGGATCTGGACTCACCGGAAAGCGTTGAACGCGCCGCAGATGAGGTGATCGCCCTTACCGGCAACCGTCTGTACGGTCTGTTCAATAATGCCGGTTACGGTCTCTATGGCCCGCTGAATACGATCTCCCGCGAACAGCTTGAACAACAGTTTTCCAGCAACTTTTTCGGTGTGCATCAGCTCACCATGCGCCTGCTTCCGGCGATGCTGCCTCACGGTGAAGGGCGTATCGTGATGACCTCCTCGGTGATGGGGCTGATTTCTACCCCCGGCCGCGGCGCGTACGCCGCCAGCAAATATGCGCTGGAAGCATGGTCGGACGCCCTGCGCATGGAGTTGCGTCACAGCGGGATTAAGGTGAGCCTGATTGAACCCGGCCCCATCCGCACCCGTTTTACGGATAACGTCAACCAGACGCAGGCGGACAAACCGGTCGAAAACCCCGGCATCGCCGCACGTTTTACCCTTGGGCCGGAAGCGGTTGTCGCGAAAGTGCGCCATGCTTTTGAGAGCGATAACCCAAAAATGCGCTATCCGGTAACGCTGGTCACCCATGCCGTAGGCTGGTTAAAACGTCTGCTGCCGGGCCGGATGATGGACAAAATTTTACACGGTTGAGTTGAAGCGACGACGCTCACCCCCATGTAAATAACAAACCGATAAAAGAGAATGCCGCATGTCCGTACAGAATATCGTCAATATTACTGAAGCAAACCTGCAACAGGTCCTCGAACAGTCGATGGTTAAACCGGTACTGTTCTACTTCTGGTCTGAACGCAGCCAACACTGTCTGCAACTGACGCCGGTCCTCGAAAGCCTTGCCGCGCAATACAATGGCCAGTTCATTCTCGCCAAACTGGACTGTGATGCAGAACCCATGGTGGCCTCTCAGTTTGGCCTGCGCGCCATCCCCACGGTCTATCTTTTCCAGAATGGACAGCCTGTTGATGGCTTCCAGGGACCGCAGCCTGAAGAGGCGATCCGCGCCCTGCTGGATAAAGTGCTGCCGCGTGAGGAGGAGCTAAAAGCGCAGGAAGCCATGGCGCTGATGCAGGAAGGTAAATACGACGAAGCCCTGCCGCTGTTGAAAGACGCCTGGCAGCTCTCTAAGCAGAACAGCCAGATTGGCCTGCTGCTGGCTGAAACGCAGATTGCCCTGCACCGCTCAGAAGATGCTGAAGCCGTGCTAAAAACGATCCCGTTGCAGGATCAGGACACCCGCTATCAGGGCCTGGTGGCGCAAATTGATCTGCTGAAACAGGCGGCGGATACCCCGGAAATCCAGCAACTCCAGCAGCAGGTTGCCGATAACCCGGCCGACGCAGCGCTGGCAAGCCAGCTGGCACTCCAGCTGCATCAGGTGGGTCGAAACGAAGAGGCGCTGGAATTGCTGTTCAGCCATCTGCAAAACGATCTGGCGGCCGCAGACGGTCAGGCGCGGAAAATGTTCCAGGAGATCCTGGCCGCGCTGGGTACCGGCGATGCGCTGGCCTCGAAGTACCGTCGTCAGCTGTACGCGCTGCTGTACTAAAAAAAATGCCCGGTGGCGCTCACGCTTACCGGGCCTACACAAACAGGCTTAATCCGCTTTTTTTAGCTGTGTGACCACCAGCTGGTGGCGCGCGTTGTAGAACTTCCTATACGTCAGATAACAGGCAATGATGGTCGACAGGCTCGCCGTGGAGAGCAGCATAAAGGTCACCATGATCTGATATTTGATCGCTTTCACCGGATCAATGCCAGCGAAGATCAGCCCTGACATCATCCCCGGCAGACTCACCAGCCCCACCGTTTTCGCCGAATCCACCGTAGGGATCAGCGACGCGCGGATACTCTCACGAATCAGCCGCGCCGACGCCACTTTTGGCGTGGCCCCCAGGCTTAACTTCTCCTGCAGCTTCTGTTGCTCACTGCTGAAGCGCTGGCCAAGGTTGTTGTAGCACAGCCCTACCGCCACCATGGCGTTCCCGGCGATCATCCCGGAGATGGGGATCACCTGCATCGGCGTAAACTCAATAGAGCCAGATAGCACCAGCACCGCCAGCGTCAGCGCGGTCCCGGTCGTAATGGCAATAAATGACGAGACAAACGCCTTATCGATATATTTGCTGCGCTTCTGCGCATTCCACGCTGCGTTGAAGCAGATAAACAGCACCATCAGCAGCGTCAGCACCGCGTGGTTGACGTTAAAGATGTACTTCAGCACATAGCCAACGATGATGAGCTGAATCACCGCGCGGCAGATGCTCCAGAGAATATCTTTCTCCAGCCCCAGCTTTTCCCGGTAGCTGACTAAAATCGCCACCAGTACCAGCACCATGGAAAACGCCAGCGATGCGTTGGTGATATTATGCTCACCCATGGTTTGCCTCCTGCCATTTCCCACCCTGCGGCTGCAGCGTGATGACATCATCCGCATGGGCAATTTCATTTGCGTCGTGCGTCACCCACAGCACGGCAATATTCTGTTCACTGGCATAGCGATGGATGATGTCGTTCACGTTGCGCTTGTTGGCCTCATCCAGCGCGCTGGTGATCTCGTCCAGCAGCAGCACCTTCGGTAAAAACTGCAGGTTACGAATCAGCGAAACGCGCTGCTTTTCGCCCCCGGAGAGCTCATTAATGGATTTGGTCAATGTCTCCTGCGCCAGGCCAAAGCGGGCCAGGTCAGCGATAAATTTATTCGGCTCTGGCGTTTGCTGGCGAATCTGCCACGGGAAGATCAGGTTGTCATAGACCGTTTCGCCGAACAGTGAAGGGGTCTGTACACAATAAGAGACCTGCTGGCGATAGCGTTCCGGGGAGAGGGTCGCAATATCGTGGCCCTCAAACAGAACGGTTCCCTCCGTAGGACTTAGCAGTGAAGCCACAATTTTCAGCAACGTGCTTTTGCCGCAGCCTGACGGCCCGGTGATTAATTTAAACTCGCCCGGTGAAAGGCAAAATTCGACGTGCTGAAGGATCGTATTCCCCCCAACACGAAACCCGACATCCCTGAGATGTAATATGTTTTTTTGATCGTTCATTCCGCTTCCGTTAACCGCTTCTGGTAAAAATCGTCTGTAGCATAATCCTTTGTCCCTTCCCAGCCTATTTTCAGAGGCGAATTTCAGCCCGATAGCCGATATACTGATGAACAATAAACATGCATTTTTACTCATCAACAGCATGCAAAACAGGAGGTTTTTATGCTTATCGTTGTTCCTGTCCTTATATTCGTTGCGCTGGTTATTGTGGGCGCCGGGGTCAAAATTGTCCCGCAGGGATATCAGTGGACCGTTGAACGCTTCGGCCGCTACACCAATACACTCCAGCCAGGCTTGAGCCTGATTGTTCCCTTCATGGACAGAATTGGTCGCAAGATCAACATGATGGAACAAGTGTTGGATATCCCCTCGCAGGAAGTTATTTCGAAGGATAACGCCAACGTCACCATCGATGCCGTCTGTTTTATTCAGGTAATTGATGCGCCCAAAGCCGCCTATGAGGTGAGCAACCTGGAGCTGGCGATTGTTAATCTGACGATGACCAACATCCGTACGGTACTCGGCTCTATGGAGCTGGACGAAATGCTCTCTCAGCGTGACAGCATCAACACCCGTCTGCTGCACATTGTTGATGAAGCGACAAACCCGTGGGGCATTAAAGTCACCCGCATTGAAATCCGGGACGTTCGCCCACCTGCGGAGCTTATCGCTTCGATGAACGCCCAGATGAAGGCAGAACGAACCAAGCGCGCCTATATTCTGGAAGCCGAAGGGGTGCGTCAGGCGGAGATCCTGAAAGCCGAAGGTGAAAAACAGTCGCAAATTCTGAAAGCGGAAGGGGATCGCCAGTCTGCCTTCTTGCAGGCAGAGGCGCGTGAACGTTCTGCCGAAGCGGAAGCCCGCGCAACCCAGATGGTATCCGAGGCCATTGCCGCCGGTGACATCCAGGCCGTGAACTACTTTGTCGCGCAAAAATATACCGATGCGCTGAAAGAGATCGGCTCGGCAAATAACAGCAAAGTGGTGATGATGCCGCTGGATGCCAGTAGTCTGATGGGCTCCATTGCCGGGATTGCTGAACTTATCAAAGACAGCGGAAACGAGCGCAAAAAATGATTGAGCTGATCGTCGCACATCCTCATGCTTTCTGGCTAAGCCTGGGTGGCTTACTGCTGGCCGCAGAGATGCTTGGTGG
This sequence comes from Enterobacter cloacae complex sp. OE43NF, assembly GCF_023544405.1. Taxonomy (NCBI): domain Bacteria; kingdom Pseudomonadati; phylum Pseudomonadota; class Gammaproteobacteria; order Enterobacterales; family Enterobacteriaceae; genus Enterobacter; species Enterobacter cloacae complex sp. OE43NF. The sequence continues at coordinate 1,648 of NZ_JAMJFW010000052.1, read as the reverse complement.
CAACGGTTATCTGCTCTGGAGCGGTGTGGCCGCGGTGATTACCGGGCTGCTGGTCTGGCTGCTCCCCCTGGACTGGGCGTGGCAGGGCGCGCTGTTTGCCGTGCTGACGCTGGTGGCCGCCTGGCTGTGGTGGCGCTGGCTGAACCGTCAGGTTAACGAGCAAAAACCGCTGGATACCCATCTCAATCAGCGTGGACAGCAGATCGTCGGCCAGCGCTTTACGCTTGAGACCGCGCTGGTGAACGGCCGCGGACATATGCGCGTGGGCGATAGCTCCTGGCCGGTGGTGGCCGACGATGACCTCAGCGCCGGGACGCGGGTTGAGGTCATCGCGGTGGAAGGGATTACGCTTCGGGTGAAAGCCTGCTAAGCCTGCGCCTTACGATGACAGCAGCCGGCAAGATTATCGATAATCGGGCAGTCGGCGCTGTCATCTCCCGGACAGGATTCCGCCAGCGCCAGCAGCTGCTTGCGCATCGCTTCCAGTTCCGTAATGTGCCGTTCAATCTCCGCCACTTTTTCCAGCGTCCGTTTTTTTACATCTGCGCTGTGGCGTTTTGGATCGTTGAACAGATTCACCAGCTCACCGCACTCTTCAAGGTTAAAACCCACCTGACGCGCCTGACGCAGTAAGGTCAGCTCGTCCAGATGCAGTTGCGTGTAGCTACGGTAGCCGTTTTCGCTGCGCAGCGGCGGCGTCACCAGCCCCTTCTCTTCATAAAAGCGGATTGCTTTGCTGGTCAATCCGGTTTTTTTCGCAACATCGCTGATATTCACATTTCCCCCTTGACCTTCCCCTTGATGGTGGGATCCTGACAAGCGCAGCCCCGTAAGGCACAGCGCCGAATCAGTATTTTACAGACTTAATTAACCCGCAAATCCCCCGCTTTGCCTCCAGAGTGTGGATTCCGCTGAGAGGATTATAGCTCACAGCATCCAGTAAATAATCTGGTGCGAAGTGTGCGTAAACCATCGTTTGATAAATATCCGCATGGCCCAATATCCGCTGCAAAGCAATTATGTTGCCCCCCTTCTTCATGAAGTGCGTTGCGAACGTGTGCCGCAAAGCATGGGCCGCCTGTCCATCTGGCAAGTTGGGTTTTGCTTCTTTCATCCTCAACCGGAACGTTTTGTAACTTACTCAGAAAAGACGCCCTGATTACCTGTGTTTGATAATCCTAGCATTATCATCCGATATTGGAAAAACGCGCCTTTCACCGTTATTTGTCAGGGTAAACATAACCCTGTTACCGACAATATTCTCCCCTTTCAAAGCGGTATGCCTCTCACCACCTAGCACCAGTAGCCAGCAGCAAAATCGCAATTCGGTAGTAAGTCCACACGAATCACAGCGATATCTCAATCAAATATGGCAACAGATTCGCGCTGAACTCGCACGCCGCGAAATTCCTGTTTTCGGTCTTCCCGTCGCTGATTCCCATCATGACGGTACTCCGCATTGACATGGCCTGCTGTTTACAGCCCCAGAGCACATGTAGTAACACTATGCATGATCCTATTACCTATTACCTATTACCTATTACCTATTACCTATTACCTATTACCTATTACCTATTACCTATTACCTATTACCTATTACCTATTACCTATTACCTATTACAATAATAGGTTAAAAGCCCCCCAAAGG
>NZ_JAMJFW010000051.1:0-28884 GCF_023544405.1 Enterobacter cloacae complex sp. OE43NF | reverse complement strand
GGGTTGTTTGTGAAGTGATTCACATCCGCCGTGTCGATGGAGGCGCATTATAGGGAGTTCTCCGCAGGCCGCAACCGCTAAATGACAGAAAAATGACTGACTGCTGCATTCCCCAGCAAAACCCCGCCTTATACCTTTTTACACACAGAGTTATCCACAGCGATGCGAAAAAGTGAAAATTCGCGAGCGTTGCGCAAACGTTTTCGTTAAAATGCTCGCGCTTAACAAGGATGCCTCGTCAGGTGTGTTAGATGAGTTTTTCGCTGGAAAATTCATCTAACGCTCTCTGTAATCGTGAAATCCAGGGGATTTACCATGCAACAACGTCGTCCAGTCCGCCGCGCTCTGCTCAGTGTTTCTGATAAAGCCGGTATCGTCGAATTCGCTCAGGCACTTTCTGCACGTGGTGTAGAGCTGCTGTCCACAGGTGGTACCGCACGCCTGTTAGCAGATAAAGGTCTGCCGGTAACCGAAGTGTCCGATTACACCGGTTTCCCGGAAATGATGGATGGACGCGTCAAAACCCTGCACCCGAAAGTCCACGGCGGCATTCTGGGTCGTCGCGGTCAGGATGATGCCATTATGGAACAGCATGATATCGCGCCAATTGATATGGTTGTCGTTAACCTTTATCCGTTCGCCCAAACCGTGGCGCGTGAAGGCTGCTCTCTGGAAGACGCCGTAGAGAATATTGATATCGGCGGACCGACGATGGTGCGCTCCGCGGCCAAGAACCATAAAGACGTGGCCATTGTGGTGAAGAGCAGCGACTACTCCGCCATTATTAATGAAATGGATGCGAACGAAGGGTCACTGACTCTGGACACCCGTTTCGACCTCGCGATTAAAGCATTCGAACACACCGCCGCGTACGACAGCATGATCGCCAACTACTTCGGTAGCCTGGTGCCGGCTTACCACGGCGAAAGCAAAGATCCTTCCGGCCGTTTCCCACGCACGCTGAACCTGAACTTCATCAAGAAGCAGGATATGCGTTATGGCGAGAACAGCCACCAGCAGGCAGCCTTCTATATAGAAGAAGAAGTAAAAGAAGCTTCTGTCGCCACCGCCCAGCAGGTTCAGGGCAAAGCGCTCTCTTATAACAATATTGCCGATACCGATGCCGCACTGGAGTGTGTGAAAGAGTTCAATGAGCCTGCCTGCGTTATTGTGAAGCACGCGAACCCCTGCGGCGTAGCGGTCAGTACCTCTATCCTGGACGCTTACGATCGCGCCTATAAAACTGACCCAACCTCTGCCTTCGGCGGCATTATCGCGTTTAACCGTGAACTGGATGCCGAAACCGCACAGGCCATTATCTCTCGTCAGTTTGTTGAAGTGATCATCGCGCCATCTGCGTCTGAAGAAGCGCTGAAAATCACCGCCGCGAAACAGAACGTGCGCGTGCTGGTTTGCGGCCAGTGGGCAGAGCGCGTGCCGGGTCTTGATTTCAAACGTGTAAATGGTGGGCTGCTGGTTCAGGATCGCGATTTGGGCATGGTGACAGCCGCTGACCTGCGCGTCGTCACCAAACGTCAGCCAACCGAACAGGAACTGCGTGATGCGCTGTTCTGCTGGAAAGTGGCGAAGTTCGTGAAATCCAACGCCATTGTCTATGCCAAAGAGAACATGACCATCGGGATAGGTGCAGGCCAGATGAGCCGCGTTTACTCTGCGAAAATTGCCGGTATCAAAGCAGGCGACGAAGGCCTGGAAGTAAAAGGTTCTGCCATGGCGTCTGACGCCTTCTTCCCGTTCCGTGACGGTATTGATGCGGCCGCTGCTGTGGGTATCACCTGTGTGATCCAGCCTGGCGGTTCTATCCGTGACGACGAAGTCATTGCCGCTGCCGACGAACACGGCATTGCGATGATCTTTACCGATATGCGTCACTTCCGTCATTAATTCCTGGAGCAGAAAATGAAAGTATTAGTGGTTGGTAACGGCGGGCGCGAGCACGCGCTGGCGTGGAAAGCGGCGCAGTCTCCGCTGGTTGAAACCGTTTTTGTGGCTCCGGGTAATGCGGGTACGGCGCTGGAACCTGCGCTGCAGAACGTCGCCATCGGCGTGACCGATATCCCCGCGCTGCTGAGCTTTGCCCAGAACGAGAAAATCGATCTCACCATCGTCGGCCCGGAAGCGCCACTGGTGATTGGCGTCGTTGACGCGTTCCGTGCCGCAGGTCTGAAAATCTTCGGCCCGACGGAAGGCGCAGCACAACTGGAAGGGTCAAAAGCCTTTACCAAGGATTTCCTTGCGCGTCATAACATCCCGACGGCGGAATACCAGAACTTCACCGAAGTCGAGCCCGCGCTGGCTTACTTACGTGAAAAAGGCGCGCCGATTGTGATCAAAGCCGACGGTCTGGCTGCCGGTAAAGGTGTTATCGTCGCGATGACGCTCGAAGAAGCCGAAGCAGCCGTAAAGGATATGCTGGCAGGCAATGCCTTTGGCGACGCGGGCCACCGCATCGTGATCGAAGAGTTCCTTGATGGCGAAGAGGCGAGCTTTATCGTGATGGTGGATGGCGAACACGTTCTGCCGATGGCCACCAGCCAGGACCATAAGCGCGTGGGCAATGCTGATACCGGGCCGAATACCGGCGGTATGGGCGCTTACTCCCCTGCCCCTGTGGTGACGGATGAAGTGCATCAGCGCACCATGGACCGTATCGTCTGGCCAACCGTAAAAGGTATGGCCGCCGAGGGTAACACTTACACCGGTTTCCTCTATGCGGGCCTGATGATTGACAAGCAGGGCAATCCGAAGGTGATCGAATTTAACTGCCGCTTCGGCGATCCAGAAACTCAGCCAATCATGCTGCGCATGAAATCTGACCTGGTGGAGCTGTGCCTGGCCGCATGCGATGGCAAGCTGGATGAGAAAACCTCAGAGTGGGACGAACGCGCGTCTCTGGGCGTGGTGATTGCTGCGGGCGGTTATCCTGGCCACTACAACACCGGAGATGAGATCCACGGCCTGCCGCTGGAAGAAACCGAAGGTGCCAAGGTGTTCCACGCCGGAACGAAACTGGCTGACGACGATCGCGTACTGACCAACGGTGGCCGCGTGCTGTGTGCCACCGCGCTGGGTCATACTGTTGCCGAAGCGCAGAAGCGCGCCTATGCCCTGATGGCGGATATCCACTGGAACGGTAGCTTTAGCCGTCAGGATATCGGCTATCGTGCGATTGCACGTGAGCAGGGGGAGTAATCCCCCCCTCATCCTAACCCTCTCCCTGAAGGGAGAGGGGATTTACGTCAAAAACTCTTTTCTGTCGGCTGCCAGGTGCAGAAATCTTCGTTCGCCACCAGCAACAGCTGAGAGCCTTCAGGCGCTTCAAGCCACGCCACACTCACTTCCATCGATGAATGACGCTGACGGCGCTGTATATGTTCGGTTGCCCAGGATTCAAGATCAGGTTTGACTGTCTGCCCTTCGCAGGTAGTGACCGTACCATCGGTATGCCAGCGCCCCTGGCGCAGCACCACGCGTCCCTGACGCAGCGCATCGCTGGTCTGGCGGATTTGTCCGGCACGATAACGATAGAGAGCAACCTGATCGCTGGAGAGTTGCTGTTTTTGACCGTTGACTTCACGCTGCATAAAGCTCAGCTCGCCGTGGTCATCAAACCGCACTTTTACATGTTCGGGGGTTTTGCCGTAGATATTGAGTTCGATGAATGACAGGTCGTCTCCCTGCCAGCGATACTCTGCGGTCGATGTATTGCCGTTATGCCACGGGCTAAAAGCGGAAAGCAGATGCACTTCACCGCCAGAATCTTTACGCCAGATCCTCACCGCTCCCTGGTTGTCAGCGTAACCGCTGGCGGTAAACGGTGGTAAAGAGGTGTCATGGCTACAGGCGGAAAGCAGTAACACGCCCGCCAGCGCGAGCGCGCCACGCCAGAATGACAAAAGGGGCGTTGCCGCCCCTTCGTTAAAACTGTTCACTGCCACGCGTCTTACTTAACTGCGTCTTTCAGTGCTTTACCAGAAACAAATGCCGGCACGTTAGCTGCGGCGATTTTGATTTCTTTACCGGTCTGCGGGTTGCGGCCAGTACGCTCAGCGCGGTGGTTCACTTTGAAGGTACCGAAACCAACCAGTTGTACAGCATCGCCTTCTTTCAGAGACTCAGTAATAGCAGCCAGGGTAGATTCCAGAGCAGCTTTAGCCTGCACTTTAGACAGATCAGCCTTGTCCGCAATTACATCAATCAGTTGAGTCTTGTTCATAAGTTATCCTTTCAATGTGTTTATCGCTTGCTAAGCATCGAGTGCGACGAAAATGCCAAAATAGCACTCTCCTGCATACACGCACCGATAGCCACTTTTTTTCGCCCCCCAAATGTAGACCAGACGGGGGGCAGAAGGGAAGAGTCGAGGTGCGACAAAACAGGCGTTAAATCACGTTTTGTTGTCTCATTGGTTAAAAATTATACCAATATTACTCTCACCGGCCTCACGCAAGTCCGCACGCAGCCCTTTTATCAGCTCAATATCGCGTTCTTCACACTCTGCCAGCAGGCGGAAAATCTCCCACTGAATATCCCATTCCTGTTCAACAGCAGGGTTAGCCCGCAGTTCTTCGTCGGTCATTTCACGGCCTGCCTGGGTCATTTCCAGCATCGCTACGGTCGTAATGGATGCCTTACTGACTTCAATAGCGTGCTCCAGCGTTTCACCGCTCAGACGAGAGTGAATCAGTTCGCTTAACGCTACGCAGGCATCAATTGCCGGATAGACACCGTACAAATCAAAATCATCCGCCACCGGAATAGCCTCTTCGAGCTTTTCCAGCTGAGAGTCGAAGTTCACCTTTGCGTCTTTGACCGTCAGCGTTTCCCAGATGAGGTCGAGGATCCGGCGATAAATATGGCCATCACCAAACTCCGTCTGCTTGCAGAACGCGGCGTAGTTCGGATACATGCGCTCGCACAGGCAAGCCATAAAGGTGACGTGCTGCCAGCTTTCCAGCTTCTCAAGGCGCAGGTGAATCGGGTTTTGTAGCATGATGAGATCTCGAATCGAAAATTAGCCGCAGTTTACCTGATTCATCACTGAATTTCCTGCCAACGAACAAAAGCCGGACGAGCAGAGGCCACCGCATCTGCCCAACGCGTGGGCTCAGGTAACCGGTAACCCTTCATACAACGCTGCACCCAGGCCAGGGCGCTGTCCATGCTCACACGGTGCCCGGTTGCGATAAACAGCGGGTTACAGCGCGCTTTACTGCGCCAGACCCATGCCAGCTGTTCACCCTTATCGATAAGCGGCGCCAGCGCGCCCGGCTCGGCGGAGAGCGGCTCAAATGCACCGCACAGGCGTTTTTTGGCCACACCGATGGTGGGTACATCCACCAGCAGACCAAAGTGGCTGGCAACGCCTAAGCGACGCGGATGAGAGATACCGTGTCCATCAACAAACAGCAGATCGGGTTTTTGTGAGAGTTGCTCCCACGCTGCGAGCAGCGCGGGGTATTCACGGAAGGAGAGAAAGCCCGGTATGTACGGCATGGTGGTGGCGATACGCGCCACTTTGTACTCCACCAGCTCAAGTGAGGGGTACTTCAGCAGCACCATCGCCGCCCGCGTCACTTCACCGCCCTGCTCAAACCCGACATCCGCACCGCCTATATACTGCGGGGGATCCTTATCCAGACGATCCTCGCGGATCACGGATGAAGCCAGTTCTATCTGTTGAGCGCGTAATGACGCGAGATCCATAACCACTCCTTATTTGTGATATTGCGCAGAAAGTCGGTGCACCGCCTCCACAAACGCGCCAGCGTGCTCTGGCGGAACGTCCTGATGGATACCGTGCCCGAGGTTAAACACGTGCCCTTCCCCCTGGCCAAAGCCAGCCAGAATAGAAGCCACCTCTTCTTCAATACGGGCAGGCTGCGCGTAGAGCATGGACGGATCCATATTGCCCTGCAGCGCCACTTTGTCACCCACGCGACGGCGCGCGTCGGCGATATCGGTGGTCCAGTCGAGACCCAGCGCATCGCAGCCGGTCGCCGCCATGGCTTCCAGCCACTGACCGCCGCCTTTGGTGAACAGCGTGACCGGCACACGGCGGCCTTCATTTTCACGCAGCAGGCCATCAACGATTTTGTGCATGTAGTAGAGCGAAAATTGCTGATAATCGCGCCCGGTCAGCACGCCGCCCCAGGTATCGAAAATCATCACCGACTGCGCACCCGCTTTGATCTGCGCGTTCAGATAGAGGGTGACGCTTTTCGCCAGCTTATCGAGTAGCGCATGCAGGGCCAGCGGCTCGGCATACATCATCTTTTTGATTACGGTAAAGGCTTTACTGCTGCCGCCTTCAACCATATAAGTCGCCAGCGTCCACGGACTGCCGGAGAAGCCAATCAGCGGGACTTCGCCTTTCAGTTCACGACGAATGGTGCGCACGGCATTCATCACATAGCCCAGCTCCTGTTCAGGATCGGGAACGGGCAGCTTATCAACGTCCGCTTTGCTTTTGATTGGGGAAGTGAAACGCGGGCCTTCGCCGGTTTCGAAATAGAGCCCAAGGCCCATCGCATCCGGAATGGTCAGAATGTCCGAAAAGAGAATGGCGGCATCCAGCGGGAAGCGGCGCAGCGGCTGGAGCGTGACTTCACACGCCAGCTCGGCATTTTTGCACAGCGACATAAAATCGCCCGCCTGCGCACGCGTGGCTTTGTACTCTGGCAAATAGCGTCCCGCCTGGCGCATCATCCACACCGGGGTGACATCAACGGGCTGGCGCAGCAGCGCACGCAGATAACGATCGTTTTTCAGTTCGGTCATTTTTGCAGTTCCTTAAGCGTCATGGCCTCAGTGTAACATGTCACTCAGCATCAGCCCGACACATTGCTACGGTATCTTCTATCAGCCGACGGGCGACGGTGCCTGGTGGTGGTAGCAGCGGCAAATCGTCATAACGATACCAGTTCGCCTCCAGCAACTCTTTCTGGTCGATGACAATCTCGCCGCTGTCATAATCGGCCATAAAGGCCGTCATCAGCGACTGTGGGAACGGCCACGGCTGGGAGGTAACATAGCGCAGGTTTTTAACCTTAATCCCGCTCTCTTCCATCACTTCACGCGCCACCGCCTGTTCCAGCGTTTCGCCCACCTCGACGAACCCGGCCAGCACGGTATGAATGCCGTTGCGGTGGCGGGTGTGCTGCGCCAGCAGGATGGAATCGTCACGACGGATAGCGACGATAATGCACGGCGCAATTTGCGGGTAGTAGCGCTCACGGCAGTGGCTGCAGAGCATCGCCCACTCGGTTTTACTGGGGTGCATGGTGTGACCACAGTAGCCGCAGTACTTATGCGAACGGTAAAACTCAGCCAGCTGCACACCCCGGCCCGCCAGCTGGAACAAACCCACATCCTGATCCAGCACCTGACGAACCGATCCCATGTCATTGCGGCGTGGCTGTTGGATCAACCACACGGCTTCACCCTGCCATTCCCCGATCTTCAGCGCGGGCAGGCCGACAAGATCGAATTTTTCTGCTGTGCCATAGGGTATTTCCCCGGCAGGCAACCATAATTTTTGTTCGTGACTGACGATCCACCAACCCAGATCTGATTTTTCAATAATACGATCCATATCTATTGCACTACCTTCGCTTCACTGACATGTTGTTAGCATTGTGGTTACATTTTGGATAAGCAGATTCAATTCTCAACCTTGCGGAGTCAACCATGTTAAACCAGCTAGAGAGCCTGACTGAGCGCGTTAGAGGAAGTAACAAACTGGTGGATCGCTGGCTACATGTGCGCAAGCATCTACTCGTGGTTTATTACAATCTGGTCGGTATTAAGCCTGGCAAAGAATCGTTTATGCGGTTGAATGAAAAAGCGCTGGATGATTTTTGTCAGAGCCTGGTCGACTATCTGTCCGACGGCCATTTCAATATTTATGAACGCATTATCCGCGAAATGGAAGGGACTACACCGTATTTAGCGGCCAGCAAACTCTATCCGCTGCTGGAAGCTAACACCCAGCAGATCATGGATTACTACGATTCCACGCTTGAGAACGCTATCGATCACGATAACTATCTTGAGTTTCAGCAGGCGCTTTCCGACCTCGGCGAAGCGCTGGAAGAGCGATTCACGCTGGAAGATAAGCTGATCGCCCTCGCCCTGGATCACGGCCTGGATGTGAGCCACGAAGATAACGTCGCGCGACCTGCTTGAGTTCTTAATCGTTAACGAGTAATTTACAACCATTCGCCCCTCTGCGGAGGGGGATTTTTCTTGTCGGAGTGCCCAGTGTGCAAGCACGGGCTGAGACCGTTAATTCGGGATCCGCGGAACCTGATCAGGCTAATACCTGCGAAGGGAACAAGAGTCACACTGCTGTTGTATCGCCCCCAGGGCGATCCTCTCTTGCTTCATCCGTCGTCTGACAAGCCATGTCCTTCACTTTTGGAATGAGCTATGTCTACAACAAAACTGACCCGCCGCGAACAGCGCGCACAAGCCCAACACTTCATCGACACTCTGGAAGGCACCGCTTTCCCGAACTCAAAACGCATTTACATCACCGGTTCACAGGCGGATATCCGCGTGCCAATGCGTGAAATCCAGCTTAGCCCGACCCTTATCGGTGGCAGCAAAGCGCACCCGCAGTATGAAGATAACGAAGCCGTTCCGGTGTATGACACTTCCGGTCCGTACGGCGATCCTGCGGTTGCCATTAACGTTCAGCAGGGTCTGGCGAAATTGCGCCAGCCGTGGATTGACGCGCGTAACGACTGCGAAGAGCTCTCTGACCGCAGCTCGGCGTACACCAAAGCGCGTCTGGCCGACGATGGTCTTGATGAGCTGCGCTTCACCGGGTTGCTGACGCCGAAACGCGCGAAAGCGGGTAAATGCGTTACCCAGCTGCACTATGCCCGCCAGGGCATCGTCACGCCGGAGATGGAGTTTATCGCCATTCGTGAAAACATGGGTCGCGAGCGTATCCGCAGCGAGGTGTTACGCCATCAGCATCCGGGAGAAGGCTTCGGGGCACGTCTGCCGGAAAACATCACGCCGGAGTTTGTGCGTGATGAAGTGGCCGCTGGCCGCGCGATTATCCCTGCCAACATCAATCACCCCGAATCTGAACCAATGATCATTGGCCGCAACTTCCTGGTGAAGGTCAACGCCAATATCGGCAACTCGGCCGTGACCTCCTCCATCGAAGAAGAGGTGGAAAAACTGGTCTGGTCGACACGCTGGGGCGCGGACACGGTGATGGATCTCTCCACCGGGCGTTACATCCACGAAACCCGCGAGTGGATCCTGCGCAATAGCCCGGTGCCTATCGGAACGGTGCCCGTTTATCAGGCACTGGAGAAGGTGAACGGTATTGCCGAAGACCTCACCTGGGAAGCCTTCCGCGACACGCTGCTGGAGCAGGCCGAGCAGGGAGTCGACTACTTCACCATTCATGCGGGCGTGCTGCTGCGCTATGTGCCGATGACGGCGAAGCGTCTGACCGGTATTGTCTCGCGCGGCGGCTCTATCATGGCCAAATGGTGCCTGTCGCACCATAAAGAAAACTTCCTCTACGAACACTTCCGCGAGATCTGTGAAATCTGTGCCGCGTACGATGTCTCCCTGTCGCTGGGGGACGGCCTGCGTCCGGGCTCCATTCGTGATGCCAACGACGAAGCGCAGTTTGCCGAACTACATACCCTGGGTGAGCTGACCAAAATCGCCTGGGAGTATGACGTGCAGGTGATGATTGAAGGCCCGGGACACGTGCCAATGCAGATGATCCGCCGCAACATGACCGAAGAGCTGGAGCACTGCCACGAAGCGCCGTTCTATACCCTGGGGCCGTTGACCACGGATATCGCTCCGGGCTATGACCACTTCACCTCCGGGATTGGTGCGGCGATGATCGGCTGGTTCGGCTGCGCCATGCTCTGCTATGTGACGCCGAAAGAGCACCTCGGCCTGCCCAACAAAGAGGATGTGAAGCAGGGGCTGATCACCTACAAAATCGCCGCCCACGCCGCGGATCTGGCCAAAGGCCACCCTGGCGCGCAAATCCGCGACAACGCCATGTCGAAGGCGCGCTTTGAATTCCGCTGGGAAGACCAGTTCAACCTGGCGCTCGATCCTTTCACTGCCCGCGCGTATCACGATGAAACCCTGCCGCAGGAGTCGGGCAAAGTGGCGCATTTCTGCTCCATGTGCGGGCCAAAATTCTGCTCGATGAAAATCAGCCAGGAAGTGCGTGACTACGCCGCCGCGCAAACCATTGAAGTGGGTATGGCGGATATGTCAGAAACCTTCCGCGCGAAGGGCGGCGAAATCTACCTCAAAAAAGAGGAGGCGTAATGTATCAGCCTGATTTCCCCTCCGTTCCCTTCCGTTTAGGGCTCTATCCTGTGGTGGACAGCGTGGCGTGGATCGAACGCCTGCTGGCGTGCGGCGTTCGCACAATCCAGCTGCGCATTAAGGATAAACGTGATGACGAGGTGGAGGCCGATGTGGTCGCCGCCATCGCACTGGGGCGTCGCTACGACGCGCGCCTGTTTATCAACGACTACTGGCGACTGGCCGTTAAGCACCAGGCGTACGGTGTGCATCTGGGTCAGGAGGACCTGGAAACAACGGACCTGAGCGCTATCCGGGACGCTGGATTAAGACTGGGGGTGTCAACACACGACGACATGGAGATCGACGTGGCGCTGGCGGCTCGCCCTTCGTACATCGCACTTGGCCATGTTTTTCCGACGCAGACCAAACAGATGCCCTCTGCCCCACAGGGGCTGACGCAGCTGGCGGCGCACGTTAAACGCCTTGCCGATTACCCTACCGTCGCGATCGGTGGGATCAGCCTGGAACGCGCTCCTGTCGTGCTGGATACCGGTGTCGGCAGTATCGCTGTCGTCAGCGCCATTACCCAGGCGGCAGACTGGCAGGCCGCCACCGCACAGCTGTTAAAGCTGGCAGGAGCAGGCGATGAATGATCGTGATTTTATGCGCTACAGCCGCCAGATCCTGCTGGAGGATATCGCCATTGACGGGCAGCAAAAGCTGCTCGCCAGCCGGGTCCTGATTGTTGGTCTGGGCGGATTAGGCGCTCCTGCCGCGCTCTATCTGGCAGGCGCGGGCGTGGGCACGCTGGTTCTGGCCGATGATGACGAGGTACATATCAGTAACCTGCAGCGACAAATCCTCTTCACCACGGAGGATGTTAACCAGCCCAAAGCGCAAATCACCCGCAAAAGGCTGAAGCAGTTGAACCCGGACATCACGCTCATCGCGCACCAGGAGCGGCTCCACGGCGACACTTTGCAGCGCGAAGTCGCCCTTGCTGATGCGGTGCTGGACTGCACCGACAATATGGCGACCCGCCAGGCCATTAACGCCGCCTGCGTGGCACAGAATACGCCACTTATCACCGCCAGTGCGGTCGGTTTCGGCGGGCAGATGATGGTGCTGACCCCGCCCTGGGCGCAGGGCTGTTATCGCTGCCTGTGGCCGGATGATGCCGAGCCGGAGCGCAACTGCCGCACCGCGGGCATACTGGGCCCGGTGGTGGGCGTGATGGGAACCCTGCAGGCGCTGGAAGCCATCAAATTGCTCAGCGGTATGGAAACAGAGCGCAATACGCTGCGGCTGTTTGATGCCCGCTCCAGCGGCTGGCGTCATCTGGCACTGCACCGCGCCAGCCACTGTCCGGTGTGCGGAGGCCGCAATGCGCATTCTGTTTAATGATGAGCCGATGAAATGCGATGACGGTCTCACCGTTGCCGCGCTGCTCGAGAAGCTGCGCCAGCTCAAGCCGGGAACGGCGCTGGCGCTTAATCAACAGATCCTGCCGCGTGAGCAGTGGGAACATCAGCAGGTGAGCGAAGGCGACCAGATCCTGCTGTTTCAGGTTATCGCCGGGGGCTGAGATGTTACGTATTGCTGATAAAGTCTTTGATTCACATCTGTTTACCGGGACCGGAAAATTCGCCTCGCCGCAGCTGATGGTGGATGCCATCCGTGAAAGCGGCAGCCAGCTGGTGACGCTGGCGCTCAAGCGCGTCGATCTGCGCCATCACAGCGACGCCATTCTGGCACCGTTGCTGGATGCTGGCGTTACCCTGCTGCCCAATACCTCCGGTGCGAAAACGGCGGAAGAGGCGATTTTTGCGGCTCAGCTGGCCCGTGAAGCGCTGGGTACCCACTGGCTGAAACTGGAAATACATCCGGATGCGCGCTGGCTGTTGCCCGACCCCATCGAAACGTTAAAAGCGGCCGAAAAGCTGGTGCAGCAAGGCTTTACCGTTCTGCCCTACTGCGGGGCCGATCCCGTGCTGTGTAAACGGCTGGAAGAGGTCGGCTGCGCTGCCGTCATGCCGCTGGGCGCTCCAATTGGTTCTAATCAGGGCCTGGAGACCCGCGCCATGCTGGAGATCATCATTGAGCAAGCCACCGTGCCGGTGGTGGTGGATGCAGGCATTGGCGTGCCCAGCCATGCCGCCCAGGCGCTGGAGATGGGAGCAAGTGCCGTGCTGGTGAACACGGCCATTGCGGTCGCCGACGACCCGATCATGATGGCCCGTGCGTTCCGCATGGCCGTGGAGGCTGGCTTGCTGGCACGAGAGTCTGGCCCGGGAACGCGCAGTTTTCAGGCACAGGCCACCAGCCCGTTGACCGGCTTTCTGGAGGCGCTCTCATGACCACCTTTACCGACCGCTGGCGGCAGCTTAACTGGGACGATATTGCCCTGCGTATCAACAGTAAAACGCAGACTGACGTGGAGCGCGCCTTACAAGCCCGTCATCTGTCCCGCGACGATATGATGGCCCTGCTCTCTCCGGCGGCGAGCACCTTTCTTGAGCCGATGGCCCAGCGCGCTCAGAGGCTCACCCGCCAGCGTTTTGGCAACACGGTGAGCTTTTACGTACCGCTCTACCTCTCTAACCTGTGCGCGAATGACTGCACCTACTGCGGCTTCTCCATGAGCAACCGCATCAAGCGGAAAACACTCGATGAGAGCGAAATCGCCCGTGAGTGTGCCGCCATCCGTGAAATGGGTTTTGAGCATCTCCTGCTGGTCACGGGCGAACACCAGAGCAAAGTCGGGATGGACTATTTTCGACAGCACCTTCCGGCCATTCGCCGTCAGTTCGCGTCGCTACAGATGGAGGTTCAGCCCCTGTCGCAGGAGGAATACGCGGAGCTTAAAACCCTCGGGCTGGACGGAGTGATGGTGTATCAGGAAACCTACCACGAGGCGACGTATGCCCGGCATCACCTGAAGGGAAAGAAACAGGATTTCTTCTTCCGGCTGGAGACCCCGGACAGACTGGGCCGGGCCGGGATCGACAAAATCGGTCTGGGTGCGCTGATTGGGCTATCAGATAGCTGGCGAGTGGATTGCTACATGGTAGCGGAACACCTGCTATGGCTGCAGCAGCACTACTGGCAAAGCCGTTACTCCATCTCTTTCCCACGCTTGCGGCCATGTACGGGAGGTGTTGAACCCGCCTCGGTAATGGACGAACGTCAGCTGGTCCAGGCCATCTGTGCGTTTCGCCTGCTTGCCCCGGAGGTTGAATTATCCCTCTCGACGCGTGAATCTCCTGCGTTTCGTGACCGCGTGATCCCGCTTGCGATTAACAACGTCAGTGCGTTCTCCAAAACGCAGCCAGGGGGCTACGCCAACGACCATCCGGAGCTGGAACAATTTGCGCCACATGATGGTCGACGGCCAGAAGCAGTTGCCGCCGCCCTGACCGCGCAGGGGTTACAACCGGTCTGGAAAGACTGGGATAGTTGGCTGGGAAGAGCCTCGCAAATGCGTTGAAACGCACTGCAAGCCGTTAAAAAATTGTCGAGGCGCTCTGGAGAGTCACAACCGGACGATTGTCATCTATCGTCCGGTTTTTTATTGTCATGCCGTCAGCAACGGAAGCTGACCAGGGCGAAAAGCTTCTTCCTCGTTTCGCCCTGCCTCTGATTCATTGCACACGCCGCCCGCCAGATGAATGAGTATTTTCTTAATGGTTCTTAAGATAAATCATCTCATATGAAACTGTGTTCCGTATAATTCACAGCTAACCGCAGGACAGCGACTATGCTGAGAGGATATCGGCAGACGAAAAACTCACCATCAGGATTGATGTACAACTCATGGCACTTCACAGCAGAAAGCTCTCTTTTACCCGACCCATTATGCTCAGCTTTGCGGGGATCCTGTGCAGTTTTGCGCTGATCGCGGTCGTGGTTACCCTTTCACAACAAAAAGATTTTCTTGAGGATTATCATAAGATTAATGGTAACTTCACCCACAACCTGGCGGTGAACTACACCGAATCTATCCTGCGTGAAAACGACTATATCCTTGGGCGTTCGGCGCTCTATTTTGCACGCAACGACACGCTGAACGAGATGCTGAACGTCAATCCGTCGCAGGGTTTACAGATGTTGATGCATCTACAGAACCTGATGCCGACCGTCTCTTCCATTTCTCTGACAGACACCCAGGGCCGTTATCTGCGCGCGCCGGAGGTACTTCCCACGGAAAAGAGCAAAACCTTCGATCCCCGGACGCGTCCATGGTTCATCGCCCAGGCGGAAGCCAGCATCTTCAGCCACTATACCCGCCCCTACATGGACTATTTTACCGGGCATCCCACGGTCACTCTTTATAAGCCGTTGATTTCGCCGGAAGGACGGCTCAAGGGTACAATAGCATTTCATCTCGATTTGACCTCCATGGGGTTTACCCTTCGTCAGATGGTAGCGCCTGTACAAGGGGAATTCTTTGTTGTCGAACGCGACGGTGCCGTGGTGCTTCACCCTGATCCGGGCGCGCTCTTCAAGCAATACGTGAGCGAAGCGCTGATGGACAAAATGACCAGCGGCGAAGGCCATCTGTATGATAAGAAAACCAAAGCCTGGTATTACTACTACTCCTTCACCAACCCGGACTGGTTTGTCATCTACCGGGTTTCGGGCGCAACGCTCACCGACATTACCCGCCATGAGACCACTATCGTCGGCTGGGGTTTTGCGCTGGCGGCCATCATTATCATCCTCTTCGGTCTGTACCTGCGCCATGAGTCGCGTACCGTGCTGATGACGATTATCAACGCCATCAAAACCGGCGACGTCAACCAGGCTCCGCGTCTGGAAGCGATGCTTAGCCATACTATCCAGTCCAACAAAGCGCGTGAGATGGCCTATGTGCGCCAGGCCACCCATGATGCACTCACCGGCTGCAAAAACCGCCGGGCATTTGATAGCGATGTAGATGAGCTACTCAGTGCCCACCAGCCTTTCGCCCTGGCGCTGATTGACATCGACAACTTTAAATCGATTAACGACACCTGGGGTCACCTGAGCGGTGATATTGTGCTGCGTAACGTGGCGCGTGAAGGGATCCAGATAATGCAGCCGCACAACGTCTCGGTTTACCGCTACGGTGGAGAAGAGTTTGCAGTGATTTTCCAGGCTGACCAGATCGCTACCGCATTCTCGTTACTGGACGCATGGCGTACCGCCGTTGAAAAACGCGTCTGGCGGGAAGAAAACCTGCGGGTAACGTTCAGTGCCGGTCTGGGAGAATGGCATTTCGAACCGCTGGAAGAACTAGTGGGGAGCGTAGATAACGCCCTCTACAGCGCGAAACAACAGGGAAAAAACCGCATTATTCGAACGTCTGTCGGCTGATTTTCGCTGCCCGGCGCAAAATTGTAACCGGTTTCAGAAAAATGCCTATTTCTTTGTGATGCCTGACACACAATCACGGTAAAGCGGTTGTTGAAGCAGTCTGCACGGGATAATTATCAATAAACACATGTAGATCGAGGCTGATTATGAAGAACATCGTTTTATGCTGTGCAGCGGGAATGTCAACGAGCATGCTGGTTCAACGTATGAAAGACGCCGCGCAGAAAAAAGGGGTTGAAGTCACCATTAAAGCCGTTCCGGTCGCGGAATTTAAAGACAACATCGCGACGGCCGACATCGTATTACTGGGGCCACAGGTTAAATACGAGCAGGCGAAACTTCAGGCCCAGGCCGAGCCGCTGGGTAAAAAGGTCGCGGTGATCGACATGATGGATTACGGCATGATGAAAGGTGATGCCGTACTGGAAAAAGCGCTCAAACTGCTGGAGTCATAATGGAAGACTTAGAAACGACAATCATGGAACTGCTGGTCAACGCGGGTGCGGCGCGCAGTGCTGCCCTGACGGCATTACAGATGGCGCGTAAAGGTGACTTTGACGAAGCCGAAAAGGCGATGGAAGAGTCGCGCGAATATGTGAAGCATGCGCACACCATCCAGACACAGCTTATTGGTCTTGATGAAGGCACCGGGAAGCTTCCTGTTAACCTGATTACCGTCCATTCTCAGGATCACCTGATGAACGCGATGGTCATCCAGGATCTGGCGGGCGATATGATTGAGCTTTATCGACGCATCCCGTTGCTAAATTAAAAGCTACAGCTGTAAAAAAACCCGCCGAGGCGGGTTTTTTATTTACGGCATCAACGATTACTCGTTGTCGGAACCGCCCAGACCTGCGTTCAGCAGCTCTGCCAGACTCGCGGATGCATCTTCAGCAGTCACCTGCGGTGCAGCTGGCAGTTCGCCTGCAGCACGACGACGCATACGATCCTGATGGTACGCATAACCGGTACCCGCCGGGATCAGACGACCCACGATAACGTTCTCTTTCAGACCGCGCAGTTCATCACGTTTACCTGCAACAGCGGCTTCGGTCAGGACACGAGTGGTTTCCTGGAACGATGCTGCAGAGATGAAGGACTCGGTTGCCAGAGACGCTTTGGTGATACCCAGCAGATCGCGCGAGAAGGTCGCACCGATTTTGCCGTTCGCTTCCAGTTCGCGGTTAGCGATCTTGACGCGTGAGTACTCAACCTGCTCGCCTTCCAGGAACTCGGAGCTGCCCGCGTTCTCGATGGTCGCTTTACGCAGCATCTGACGAACGATAACTTCGATGTGTTTATCGTTAATCTTAACGCCCTGCAGACGGTATACGTCCTGTACTTCGTTAACAATGTAACGCGTAACAGCATGCACACCACGCAGACGCAGGATGTCGTGCGGCGCTTCTGGACCGTCGGAAACCACGTCACCACGTTCTACGCGTTCACCTTCGAACACGTTGAGCTGACGCCACTTAGGAATCATCTCTTCGTACGGCTCGCTGCCATCTACCGGGGTGATAACCAGACGGCGTTTACCTTTGGTCTCTTTACCGAAGGAGATGATACCGCTGATTTCAGCCAGGATTGCCGGCTCTTTCGGACGACGTGCTTCGAACAGGTCCGCAACGCGTGGCAGACCACCGGTGATGTCCTTGGTACCGCCGGATTCCTGAGGAATACGCGCCAGGGTGTCACCAGAGCTGATCTGTACGCCATCTTCCAGCTGTACAATCGCTTTACCAGGCAGGAAGTACTGCGCAGGCATATCGGTACCTGGGATCAGAACGTCGTTACCCTGAGCATCAACGATTTTCAGTGCAGGACGCAGATCTTTACCGCCGGTAGTACGTTCAGCAGAATCCAGAACCACCAGAGAAGACAGACCGGTCAGCTCGTCAGTCTGACGAGTAATGGTCTGGCCGTCGATCATGTCAGTGAAGCGGATGAAACCACTCACTTCGGTGATAACTGGCATGGTGTGTGGATCCCAGTTTGCAACGGTTTCACCGCCGGCAACCTGCTCGCCATCACCTTTCGCCATAACAGCACCGTAAGGCACTTTATAGCTCTCTTTGGTACGACCGAATTCGTCGATCAGCTTCAGTTCGGTGTTACGAGAAGTGATAACCAGTTTACCGCTGGAGTTCACAACCGATTTCGCGTTGCTGAGCTTGATGCTACCTTTGTTTTTCACCTGGATGCTGGATTCAGCAGCCGCACGAGATGCCGCACCACCGATGTGGAACGTACGCATCGTCAGCTGTGTACCCGGCTCACCGATGGACTGTGCCGCGATAACGCCGATGGCTTCACCTTTGTTGATGATGTGGCCACGTGCCAGGTCACGACCGTAGCAGTGCGCACATACACCAAAGTCGGTGTCACAGGATACAACGGAACGCACTTTCACGGAGTCAACAGAGTTCGCTTCCAGCAGGTCACACCACTGTTCGTGCAGCAGCGTGTTGCGTGGAACCAGAATGTCTGCGGTACCCGGCTTCAGAATGTCTTCCGCGGTAACACGACCCAGTACGCGATCGCGCAGTGGCTCTTTAACATCACCCCCCTCGATAACCGGGGTCATGGTGATACCTTCAAGGGTGCCACAATCGTCTTCGGTCACCACCAGATCCTGCGCAACGTCAACCAGACGACGCGTCAGATAACCGGAGTTCGCTGTTTTCAGTGCGGTATCCGCCAGACCTTTACGCGCACCGTGCGTGGAGATGAAGTACTGGAGTACGTTCAGACCTTCACGGAAGTTCGCGGTGATTGGCGTTTCGATGATGGAGCCATCTGGCTTCGCCATCAGACCACGCATACCTGCCAGCTGACGAATCTGTGCTGCAGAACCACGCGCACCGGAGTCGGCCATCATGTAAATGCTGTTGAAGGAAACCTGCTGCTCTTCTACGCCGTCACGGTTAATCACGGTTTCGGTTTGCAGGTTATCCATCATCGCTTTGGATACACGATCGTTCGCCGCAGCCCAGATATCGATAACTTTGTTGTAGCGTTCGCCCGCGGTTACCAGACCAGACTGGAACTGCTCCTGGATTTCCGCAACTTCAGCTTCTGCTTCAGAGATGATCTCGTGTTTCTTCTCTGGGATGACCATGTCATCGATACCAACAGAGGCACCTGAACGCGCTGCATAAGCAAAGCCGGTATACATTGTCTGGTCAGCGAAGATAACAGTCGGCTTCAGACCCAGAATGCGGTAACAGGTGTTCAGCATTTTGGAGATCGCTTTCTTACCCAGCGCCTGGTTGACGATGGAGAAAGGCAGACCTTTCGGTACGATCATCCACAGAATGGCACGGCCGATAGTCGTGTCTTTCAGGCTGGTTTTCGCAACGAATTCGCCGTTAGCATCTTTTTCGTATTCAGTGATACGCACTTTAACGCGCGCATGCAGAGAGGCCAGGCCAGCGCGATAAATACGCTCAGCTTCTTTCGGGCCAGTCAGCACCATGCCTTCGCCTTTAGCGTTAACACAGTCACGGGTCATGTAGTACAGACCCAATACAACGTCCTGAGAAGGAACGATGATTGGCTCGCCGTTCGCAGGAGACAGGATGTTGTTGGTAGACATCATCAGCGCACGCGCTTCCAGCTGGGCTTCCAGCGTCAGCGGTACGTGAACAGCCATCTGGTCACCATCGAAGTCGGCGTTATACGCCGCACAAACCAGTGGGTGCAGCTGAATAGCTTTACCTTCGATCAGGACTGGCTCAAATGCCTGGATACCCAGACGGTGCAGAGTTGGTGCACGGTTCAGCAGTACCGGGTGTTCGCGGATCACTTCGTCCAGGATATCCCAAACGACAGCTTCTTCACGCTCAACCATTTTCTTAGCGGCTTTGATGGTGGTGGCGAGTCCTCGCAGTTCCAGTTTGCCGTAGATGAATGGTTTGAACAGCTCCAGTGCCATTTTCTTCGGCAGACCGCACTGATGCAGACGCAGGTATGGACCTACGGTGATTACAGAACGACCGGAGTAGTCAACACGCTTACCGAGCAGGTTCTGACGGAAACGACCCTGTTTACCTTTGATCATGTCGGCCAAAGATTTCAGAGGACGTTTATTAGAACCGGTGATCGCACGACCGCGACGACCGTTATCCAGCAGGGCATCTACCGCTTCCTGCAGCATACGTTTTTCGTTGCGTACGATGATGTCCGGCGCAGCCAGATCCAGCAGACGTTTCAGACGGTTGTTACGGTTGATCACGCGACGATACAGATCGTTCAGATCGGACGTTGCGAAACGACCACCATCCAGCGGAACCAGCGGACGCAGATCTGGCGGCAGAACCGGCAGAACGGTCAGGATCATCCACTCTGGCTTGTTACCAGACTGAACGAACGCTTCCAGCAGTTTGATACGCTTGGTCAGCTTTTTACGCTTGGTTTCGGAGTTGGTTTCGTTCAGCTCTTCACGCAGTTGCTCGCACTCTTGCTCCAGATCCATGCTCTTCAGCAGGGCCTGAATAGCTTCCGCACCCATCTTCGCGTCGAATTCGTCACCGAACTCTTCCAGCGCGTCCAGATACTGCTCTTCAGTCAGGATCTGGTGACGTTCCAGGTTCGTCATCCCGCCTTCGATAACCACATAAGATTCGAAGTACAGAACACGTTCGATATCGCGCAGCGGCATATCCAGCAGCAGGCCGATACGGGACGGCAGAGATTTCAGGAACCAGATGTGAGCAGTCGGAGACGCCAGCTCGATGTGGCCCATGCGCTCACGGCGCACTTTGGTCTGGGTCACTTCAACGCCGCACTTCTCACAGATCACACCACGGTGTTTCAGGCGCTTGTACTTACCGCACAGGCACTCGTAATCTTTTACTGGCCCGAAAATACGTGCACAGAAAAGGCCGTCACGCTCAGGTTTGAACGTACGGTAGTTGATGGTTTCCGGCTTTTTAACTTCACCGAAAGACCATGAACGGATCATGTCTGGCGAAGCCAGAGCAATTTTGATCGCATCAAACTCTTCGGTTTTAGTTTGCGCTTTCAGAAACTTTAATAAGTCTTTCACGGATTTGCTCCCGTCGGAGTTAGCACACTCTGCTGTCGGGCGTTAACCCGACAGCAGTGACCTGTTTGAGCGAGAATTACTCGTCTTCCAGTTCGATGTTGATACCCAGCGAACGAATCTCTTTCAACAGTACGTTGAAGGACTCTGGCATGCCCGGTTCCATCTGATGGTTGCCGTCCACGATGTTCTTATACATCTTGGTACGACCGTTCACGTCATCAGACTTAACGGTGAGCATTTCCTGCAGGGTGTATGCTGCGCCGTATGCTTCCAGCGCCCACACTTCCATCTCCCCGAAGCGCTGACCACCGAACTGTGCCTTACCACCCAGCGGCTGCTGAGTAACCAGGCTGTAAGAACCGGTAGAACGAGCGTGCATCTTGTCGTCGACCAGGTGGTTCAGTTTCAGCATGTACATGTAACCTACGGTTACCGGACGCTCGAACTGTTCACCGGTACGGCCGTCAAACAGCGTAATCTGACCAGACGTTGGCAGACCACCCAGTTGCAGCAGCTCTTTAATTTCAGCTTCTTTTGCACCGTCGAATACCGGCGTTGCAATTGGCATACCTTTGCGCAGGTTCTCTGCCAGACGCAGCACTTCTTCATCGCTGAAGGTGTTCAGGTCGACTTTCTGACGCACATCGGTACCCAGATCGTAGGCACGCTGGATGAATTCGCGCAGTTTCGCGACTTCCTGCTGCTGTTTCAGCATGGCGTTAATCTTGTCGCCGATACCTTTCGCAGCCATACCCAGGTGGGTTTCCAGAATCTGACCGATGTTCATACGAGACGGTACGCCCAGCGGGTTCAGTACGATATCTACCGGCGTACCGTTAGCATCGTGCGGCATATCTTCGATCGGGTTGATCTTAGAGATAACACCCTTGTTACCGTGACGACCTGCCATCTTATCACCAGGCTGGATCTGACGTTTAACAGCCAGATACACCTTAACAATCTTCAGCACGCCTGGTGCCAGATCGTCGCCCTGAGTGATTTTGCGGCGTTTCGCTTCGAGTTTTTTCTCGAACTCGTGTTTCAGTTCGTCATACTGCTCAGCCAGCTGTTCCAGCTGATTTTGTTTCTCTTCGTCGGTCAGGCCCAGTTCCAGCCAGCGATCGCGTGGCAGTTTGTCGAGCTTCTCAGCTTCAACGCCACCGGCAACCAGCACCGCATAGATACGGCTGAACAGACCCGCTTCGAGGATCTGCAGTTCTTCAGACAGGTCTTTCTTAGCCTGTTTGAGCTGCATCTCTTCGATTTCCAGCGCACGTTTATCTTTCTCAACGCCGTCACGGGTGAAGACCTGAACGTCGATAACCGTACCGGAAACACCGTTTGGTACGCGCAGAGAAGAGTCTTTAACGTCAGACGCTTTCTCACCGAAGATTGCACGCAGCAGTTTCTCTTCTGGCGTCAGCTGGGTTTCACCTTTCGGCGTTACCTTACCAACCAGAATGTCGCCGCCGGTCACTTCCGCACCGATGTAAACGATACCGGATTCATCCAGTTTGGAGAGCGCAGCTTCACCCACGTTAGGGATGTCAGCGGTGATCTCTTCTGGCCCCAGCTTGGTGTCACGGGACACACAGGCCAGTTCCTGAATGTGGATGGTGGTGAAACGATCTTCCTGTACCACACGTTCGGAGACGAGGATGGAGTCTTCGAAGTTGTAACCGTTCCACGGCATGAACGCTACGCGCATGTTCTGACCGAGCGCCAGTTCACCGAGGTCGGTGGACGGACCGTCTGCCAGCACGTCGCCGCGCTCAACTGGCTCACCCAGAGATACGCAAGGCATCTGGTTGATACAGGTGTTCTGGTTAGAACGGGTGTATTTGGTCAGGTTGTAGATGTCGATACCCGCTTCGCCCGGATACATCTCATCTTCGTTAACTTTGATAACGATACGGGATGCGTCAACGTACTGAACGGTACCGCCACGCTTAGCCACTGCAGTAACACCGGAGTCAACGGCAACAGCACGTTCCATACCGGTACCAACCAGCGGCTTATCAGCACGCAGAGTTGGAACGGCCTGACGTTGCATGTTCGCACCCATCAATGCACGGTTGGCGTCATCGTGTTCCAGGAACGGGATCAGGGACGCACCGACGGATACCACCTGCTGGGTGGATACGTCCATGTAGTCAACCTGGTCGCGGCTGAACAAGCTGGATTCGCCTTTGCTACGGCAGGTAACCAGATCTTCTACAAAGTGGCCTTCGTCATCCAGGTTGGAGTTCGCCTGAGCGATAACGTAGTTACCTTCTTCAATAGCAGACAGGTAATGAATTTCGTCGGTAACAACACCGTCAGTCACTTTACGGTACGGGGTCTCAAGGAAACCGTATTCGTTTGTCTGTGCGTACACGGACAGGGAGTTGATCAGACCGATGTTTGGACCTTCAGGCGTTTCGATTGGACATACGCGACCGTAGTGAGTCGGGTGTACGTCTCGAACTTCGAAGCCTGCGCGTTCACGGGTCAGACCGCCTGGGCCGAGTGCAGAGATACGACGTTTGTGCGTAATCTCAGACAGCGGGTTGTTCTGGTCCATGAACTGAGACAGCTGGCTGGAACCGAAGAACTCTTTCACTGCTGCAGAAATCGGCTTGGCGTTGATCATATCCTGAGGCATCAGGGTATCCAGATCGCCCAGAGACAGACGCTCTTTCACCGCACGCTCTACACGTACCAGGCCAACGCGGAACTGGTTTTCCGCCATTTCGCCTACGGAACGGATACGACGGTTGCCGAGGTGGTCGATGTCGTCCACTTCGCCTTTACCGTTACGGATATCGATGAGCTTCTTCATCACTTCGATGATGTCGTCTTTGCTCAGGATACCGGAACCTTCGATCTCATCGCGCAGCAGAGAACGGTTGAACTTCATACGACCAACCGCAGACAGATCGTAGCGGTCTTCAGAGAAGAACAGGTTCTCGAACAGGCTTTCAGCTGCTTCGCGAGTTGGTGGCTCACCAGGACGCATCATGCGGTAGATTTCTACCAACGCACTCAGACGATCGTTGGTTGGGTCGACGCGTACAGTCTCAGAGATGTACGGACCGTGGTCCAGATCGTTAGTGAACAGCGTTTCGATACGTTTGTGGCCAGCCTGACTCAGCTTAGCCAGCAGATCCAGGCTCAGCTCCATGTTAGCCGGGCAGATCAGCTCGCCAGTTGATTCATCAACGTAATCTTTCGCGGCTACTTTTCCTGCAATGTATTCAACCGGAACTTCGATGTGTTTGATATCATCTTTTTCCAGCTGACGGATGTGGCGCGCGGTAATACGGCGACCTTTTTCCACATACACTTTGCCGTCGGCTTCGATGTCGAACGACGCGGTCTCACCACGCAGACGTTCCGGCACCAGCTCCATCTGCAGCTTGTTGTCGCGGATTTCAAAGATCACTTTTTCAAAGAACAGGTCCAGGATCTGTTCAGTGGTATAGTTCAGTGCGCGCAGAATGATGGTTGCAGGCAGTTTACGACGACGGTCGATACGGACAAACAGGTTGTCTTTTGGATCGAACTCGAAGTCCAGCCATGAACCACGGTAAGGAATGATGCGCGCGTTATACAGTACTTTACCGGAAGAGTGTGTTTTACCTTTATCGCTGTCGAAGAAGACGCCCGGGCTACGGTGCAGCTGGGAAACGATAACACGCTCAGTACCGTTGATAACGAAAGTACCGTTGTCTGTCATGAGTGGAATTTCACCCATGTAGACTTCTTGTTCTTTAATGTCTTTAACAGTGCCTTCCGGCGCTTCGCGCTCGTAGATCACCAGACGCAGTTTTACGCGCAGCGGTGCGGAATAGGTCACGCCACGGATCTGACATTCCTGAACGTCAAACACCGGTTCGCCAAGGCGGTAGCTGACGTACTGCAGCTCGGAGTTACCGCTGTAGCTCTGAATTGGGAACACGGAACGGAAGGCTGCTTCCAGACCGTACTGCCCTTCAGGATCTTGCTCGATAAACTTCTGGAACGAGTCAAGCTGGATAGAAAGGAGATATGGAATGTCCAGAACTTGTGGACGTTTACCAAAATCCTTACGAATACGTTTTTTCTCGGTATAGGAGTAAACCATAGGGTTCCTCAGCTCGCTGACAAGTCGACCCATCTGTCCGACGAAGGGACAGTTTGTGCAACACCATTTTGTGGACCGGAAAATTGAATACTTTCCGCAATACCTGTTGCTATCACGCTTAAACCATTTCATTGCGATTTACACAGAGCGAGCACCCTGTCGCAGTATATTAAGTCGTCGATAGAAACAAGCATTGAAAGACACATCGATAGTCAAACAGTGTGAAATGCTACCGAGGCCTTACAGCGCAAAAAGGCTGGTGACTAAAAAGTCACCAGCCATCAGCCTAATTACTTAGGCTGCAACCAGAAAAGTTGGCTTATTTAACTTCAACTTCAGCGCCAGCTTCTTCCAGAGATTTTTTCAGTGCTTCTGCGTCGTCTTTGCTCACGCCTTCTTTCAGCGCAGCTGGAGCAGATTCTACCAGGTCTTTAGCTTCTTTCAGACCCAGACCGGTAGCGCCACGAACAGCTTTGATTACTGCAACTTTGTTCGCGCCAGCAGCTTTCAGAATTACGTCGAATTCAGTTTTCTCTTCAGCAGCGTCAGCAGCTGGGCCAGCAGCAACAGCTACAGCAGCAGCAGCAGAAACACCGAATTTTTCTTCCATTGCAGAGATCAGCTCAACAACGTCCATTACGGACATAGCGGATACTGCTTCAATGATTTGATCTTTAGTGATAGACATTTAAATTGTTCCTGAATATCAGAATAAGTTTATACGTAAGCAGATGCTTTATAAAGATAACTGCGATTAAGCAGCTTCTTTCGCATCGCGTACAGCAGCCAGAGTACGAACCAGTTTGCCAGCCGAAGCTTCTTTCATGGTTGCCATCAGGCGTGCAATTGCTTCTTCGTAGGTCGGCAGAGTTGCCAGGCGGTCGATCTGAGACGCCGGGATCAGCTCACCTTCAAAGGCAGCGGCTTTGACCTCAAATTTTGCATTCGCTTTCGCGAACTCTTTGAACAGACGAGCAGCAGCGCCCGGGTGTTCCATAGAGTATGCAATCAGGGTCGGACCAACAAACGTGTCTTTCAGGCACTCAAAAGAGGTACCTTCAACAGCACGGCGCAGCAGGGTGTTACGAACAACACGCATGTAAACGCCAGCTTCACGACCTGCTTTACGCAGTTCAGTCATTTTATCTACAGTTACGCCACGGGAATCCGCAACTACTGCAGACAGCGCGCCTTTGGCTACTTCGCTGACTTCAGCAACAATCGCTTGTTTGTCTTGAAGATTTAAAGCCATTAGCTTTTGCTCCTGGATGTTTGCCGGAACTCATGTTCCGGAACTCACTTCACTCTTCCCAACGGAAAGAGCGTCTTAATACGGTGAGCAGAAACAAGCCAGAATATCCAAAAATAATCTTAGCGTTCTGTCACCGTCTACGCAGGGGATTAAGTCTCTTGCGAAACACCTGCGGTCTTCGACGGAGGCCTGGATTAGGCCAGGCTCCAACGAACAATTCTTTTAGCCGCTAACTTTCGTTAGCAAACGTGGGGGTAAGATTGTAGACAAAATCACCGCCCACGTAAAGGCATTAGTTTGCAGCAGCGCTCAGGCCAGCCTGGTCAACTGCAACACCTGCACCCATGGTGGTGGAGATGCTAACTTTCTTGATGTACACGCCTTTCGCCTGAGTTGGTTTTGCTTTTTTCAGCGCAACCAGCAGAGCTTCCAGGTTTTCTTTCAGTTTGTCAGCGTCGAAGTCCACTTTACCGATGGTGGTGTGGATGATGCCGTTTTTGTCGTTACGATAACGAACCTGACCTGCTTTAGCGTTCTTAACCGCTTCAGCAACGTTAGGGGTTACAGTACCCACTTTCGGGTTTGGCATCAGGCCGCGTGGACCCAGAACCTGGCCCAGCTGGCCAACAACGCGCATTGCATCTGGAGATGCGATAACAACGTCAAAGTTCATTTCGCCTTTTTTGATCTG
This sequence comes from Enterobacter cloacae complex sp. OE43NF, assembly GCF_023544405.1. Lineage (NCBI taxonomy): Bacteria > Pseudomonadati > Pseudomonadota > Gammaproteobacteria > Enterobacterales > Enterobacteriaceae > Enterobacter > Enterobacter cloacae complex sp. OE43NF. The sequence goes on along the minus strand of NZ_JAMJFW010000051.1, from coordinate 2,099 downwards.
GTCAGCCAGATCTTCCATACCTACCAGTTCAGCGCCAGCAGCTTTAGCAGCTTCTGCGTTTGCACCCTGAGTAAATACAGCTACGCGAACGGAACGGCCAGTACCGTGTGGCAGTACAGTTGCACCACGAACGTTCTGATCAGATTTACGAGCATCGATGCCCAGGTTAACAGCAACGTCAACGCTTTCAACGAACTTAGCGGTAGCCAGTTCTTTCAGCAGAGCGATAGCTTCGTTGATGTCGTACTGTTTGGTCGCATCAACTTTGTCACGGATCACGGACATGCGCTTGGTCAGTTTAGCCATTTCTTAGTCCTCCACTACCAGGCCCATGGAACGTGCAGTACCTTCGATAGAGCGAGTCATCGCTTCAATGTCGGCACCAGTCATGTCGGCAGCTTTGGTCTGCGCGATTTCCTGCAGCTGAGCGCGGGAAATTTTACCCACTTTGTCTTTGTTCGGTTTACCGGAACCAGACTTGATACCAGCCGCTTTCTTCAGCAGAACTGCTGCAGGAGGGGTTTTGGTAACGAAAGTGAAAGAACGGTCAGCGTAAACAGTGATTACAACTGGGATTGGCAGACCTTTTTCCAGGGATTCAGTTTTGGCGTTAAACGCTTTACAGAATTCCATGATGTTCACACCCTGCTGACCCAGAGCTGGACCAACTGGTGGACTTGGGTTCGCCATACCAGCTGCAACCTGCAGCTTGACGTAGGCTTGTACTTTCTTAGCCATTCTAAAATCCTCTGATTGGGTGATAGCGCCTCAGCGAGGCTCCCCGTGAATAAAATCGTTTTACAGGCCGTGGCCCATAAAAACAAAAGGCGCGAAATTGTATTCCAATCTCGCGCCCTGTGCAACGATTAAATCGCCGCTTTTTTGATCGCTGCTTAGGCTTTTTCTACCTGGGCAAAGTCCAGTTCTACCGGGGTCGCACGACCGAAGATAGAAACAGAAACTTTCAGGCGGGATTTCTCGTAATCCACTTCTTCGACCACGCCATTAAAGTCAGCAAACGGACCGTCATTAACACGAACCATTTCACCCGGTTCAAACAGCGTTTTCGGACGCGGCTTATCACCCACCTGCTGCAGGCGGTTCATAATCGCATCAACTTCTTTGTCGCTGATTGGCGCCGGACGGTCAGACGTGCCGCCGATAAAGCCCATCACGCGCGGTACGCTGCGCACAAGGTGCCAGCTCGCGTCGTTCATAACCATCTGAACCAGCACGTAACCCGGGAAGAATTTACGCTCGCTTTTGCGGCGTTGGCCGCCACGGATCTCGACCACTTCTTCGGTCGGAACCATAACTTCGCCAAATAACTCTTCCATGTTGTGTAATTTGATATGCTCACGCAGCGACGTTGCTACGCGGCCTTCAAAACCGGAAAACGCCTGAACGACGTACCAGCGCTTTTTAGGGGCTTCAGACATCTCAGAACCTCAGGCCAGTGATAAAGGATACCAGGCGAACCAGAATACCATCCAGTCCCCACAGGATCAGTGACATTACAGCGGTTACCGCCGCTACGATCAGCGTGGTGTGCAATGTTTCCTGGCGAGTCGGCCAAATTACCTTACGGACTTCGGTACGCGCTTCGCGGGCAAAAGCGACAGTCGCTTTGCCTTTTGTCGTCAACAGCGCGACACCACCCGCTGCAGCAATCAGAATTACCACTGCAAGCGCGCGTAGCGGCAGCATAATGTCACGATAAAGATAGTTGCCGACGATCGCTACGATCAGCAGAACGGCTACCACTACCCATTTCATCGCTTCCAGGCCGCGCCCGCTCCCTTGAGCTTCGGTATTCGCACTCATAAACCAACCTGTCAGAAGTATTCTACAAACATTTTCACCCCGCGATCGCGAGGCAAACCAAATCGAAATGCTAATTCGCTTTTCGAATTATACGCTCTCTGCAGAGCCTGTCTCAGCAATGATTATGACAAAAATAATCACTGATGAGCCAGGTTCTGGCGTGAAAGCGTGCAAAAAGGGCATCAAATGATGCCCTTTTATTGCGCATTGCGTCAAATGTTATCAGCAATTAGCCGAGAACTTTAGCAACCACGCCCGCGCCAACGGTACGGCCA
>NZ_JAMJFW010000050.1:0-30144 GCF_023544405.1 Enterobacter cloacae complex sp. OE43NF | reverse complement strand
CAGCAGCGAGACCCGCCTGAAGGTTTGCGTCGTCGGGACAGCGGCTTTACCACCCTGTTCGTGATGGCGCTGGTGGCAATAATGGGTATTGCCGCGCTGCTGTTCTACCAAAATATGCGCGTTGCCGATCGACCGAAGGAGTCCGATATCTATCGGCTGGGCAAAATTGACCGCTGTACGGTTTATCTTATCGATAAGAACATGTATCAGCCTCAGCAGGTCTATCTTAACCGCGCTAAAGAGGCGATCGTCCGTCAACATATCGACTGCGAACATCAGGCTGCTGATGCCTATTATTCAAAATTTAAAAAATCACAGCTGGAAAATGATTTTTTGGCCGTCTGTTATCTGCAGGATGGCGCCGATAGCTATAAAAATTGCATCTCTTACAGAAGCCTGACAGGGAGTTAAGATCATGTCGAAGAGACAGATGGGTATATTATTGGGCGTGGTACTGCTGCTTTCCGTTATCGTCATTGCCGTGCTTTACCCGAAAAGAACTCAGGAAGTGGGATTTGGCTGTCAGTCTGATACGGTTTCCAGGAAAAACTATTCCACGGGAGAGTCGACCGCCCTGTCGTTAACCACGCTGTTTCTGTTTAATGGCAGCGATATTGTCACGGTGATCCATAAAGGGGTATTCACCCGCGGCGACAAACGTTATTTGATTGACCGAAACTATGTCCTTAACGTTGAGAAAGTTGCTGGCAGTGATATTTACTATATTAAAGGAAAAAAACTGCAGAAATCTGATGATGACATTGCCCCGGATGGAATTGTCAATGAGCTGCTAATGGACAGTATCGACTTCTTTTATGTTACCCGGGTTAAAGGTCATGCCTGGCTAATTAAAGGGCTGGTATTACCAATAATGATGTGCGTGGCTGTACCCACATCCTGATATTCTACAGAATGACCAGAATAGATGTTTATCTATTCATCAAAGAGTCTCAATTTTATTCATTATGTAACAACAAGATGCAAAAGCAGGCGGATATTTTTCATCTTTTGCTTTAAAGGGAATGAAATTTTCTGTATTGCCTCGTTATTTTTCGGGTGACTATACTTCGCCCCGAAAAAGGGGCTCCCCTTTTTTAAACATCTGGATTCTTTTTTGAAGGACTAAATAAATGAATAAACTGAACGCTATCGTTCTGGGCTCACTGCTGTCTCTTTCTGCCCTGAGCGTTGCTCATGCAGCGGAAACTACCGCTTCTGCAACCTGGCAAGCTTCTGCAACGAAAGACAGCGATTCCGATCTGGTTGTCACCCCAACACGCGCACTGAACTTCGTTTATAGCGCAAACACGAAAGCCTTTAACACCGACACCGGTCTGTTTGATGTGGCTATTCGTGGCGATCACTCTTCTGCAACCAGCTTCAAACTGGAAGCTATCGTTGATGACTCTGACAACACCCTGTTCAGCGTTGGCGGCGAAGCAACCAAACTGAAAGTGGGCGCGCGCTTTGGCGGGACCGATCTGGGCTCCATCGGTGGCACAGTGGGTACGAAGTCAACGGCATGGACTACCCTGGTTGACTCTTCAAACAACACCGGCGTCTCTTCTGGCCTGTGGAACCTGACCACCAGCGCAGGCGCGACGGCAAACACCGAAGTGACCGGCCAGGACAAGTTTGTGTTCTACGTCGATTCTGCACAGGACAGCACCGGTGCGGCGAAAGAGTTCAAAGACCTGACCAACAGCCTGTGGGAAGGTACTGTCTCCGTTGCGTTCCGCGCAACCTGGGGCTAAGAGCTGACAGTTACAGGGGCGTAAGCCCCTGTTTAGGGAAATATCATGTTTAGCCTCAAACCCATCTTCTTCTCTTTATTATTTATTTCCTCCTCCGCGCTGGCGATTAATGTTGGCAAAGTCACCACCATTATTCCTGCCGATGCGGATTCCACCGCCAAGGAATTAAAAAACGAAGCGGACAGCGTGCGCATTATTTCCATCAGCGCCCAGCGTATCAGCAGCCCGATGGATGAAGGCGTAGTGATTAATCCAGAGCAAACCGACGAGCTGCTGCTGACGCCCACGCGCATGGTCATGCCCGCCGGAACCAGCAATATCGTCAAATTTTACTATCACGGTAAGGCCGACGATCGGGAGCGCTATTACCGCATTACCTTCATTGATGAAGGGGTCAGCGAAGATCTCGACAACGGCACGCAAAAGAATGGCAAAGGGATGACCCGCGCCGTGGTGAGTACCATTCTGGTGGTCCAGCCCCGGAAGAAGAACGTCGATTTCGTCTACGTGGCCGGGAAGATCACCAATAAGGGCAATACCGCGTTTCGCGTGAACGCGAGCGGAACTTGCCTGAAACCCAACCCGGAATCGCCGACCACGCCGTGCGTCAAAAACTTTTACCTGATGCCGGGCACTTCCCGCGCGATCGACGATATCAACGTAACGGACAGCCATTTTCATCTCGGAATTTGGGACCTGAAACAGTTCATTCCTGTTAAGTAAGGATGCATGGTGAAAAATAAATTAGTGTTGCCGGTGATGATGGCGTGCACATCCGGCCTCTTGCCCGCGTATGCGCATGCGGCCTCCAGCTCCGTGGTTATCGCTAATTACCGTTTTCCCGACTCGCTCTATGCCCTGCTGGAGCAGGGGATCAAAATCCCCGTTTATCTGGTCAATACCCGCCCGGGTGCAGCGCAACAGGCGAGCAGCACCGGTGACGTGAGCGAGTATGTCCGTATTGGCGACGTAACGATCTACGCAGAAGACCGGCAGCTCGGGCTGCGCGATGTCCAGGTCCAGGAGTCAGACAACGGTATTCGCCTGTCAAAAGAGATGCGGACGCTGCTGCAAAGCATCAACGGCAAGCAGTTTGACGACCATATGCGTATTCCGGTGAGCGCCGGGTCGGCGTTCGAGTTGGATCAGAAAAAAATGCGCCTGCTGCTGAACCTCTCCCAACGTGACTACGGGGTCAATATTCGTCCGCGTGAGGTGGATATCGATGCCCCTGAATCAGACGATCTGAGCGGCACGCTCTCCTATAACCTGGGGGCGTATCACACCGAGAGCGGCTACGGCGACAGCTGGTCATCCGGCTATCTCAACGCCAAAAGCTGGGTCTCGATGGGGGTCGATCACCTGCTGGTCGATGGCTCGGGCTACGTTAACGAGAACAGCAGCGACACCCAGATGAACGCGGTGATGTGGGAACGTGACTATCAGGGCATGCGCTACGCCGCCGGGATGTTGAACGGCTGGGCGATGCAGTCTCTCGCCAGCGTCAGCGGGATCTCCGGCGGAGAGGTGTACGGCGTCTCCGTGGGGAACCAGGCCAACTCGCGTAAGCGGGACAATCCCCTCTCCCTGACGCCGATCGTGGTCTATTTCCCGACCGCCGGAGAAGCCCGCATTCGTCGTGACGGCCAGCTTATTGGTATTCAGCGCTTTGACGTGGGTAACCACGAAATCGACACCAGCGCGCTGCCCTACGGGATTTACAGCGTGGAAGTCGAGGTGGTCAGCGGCAGCCGCACCGTGTCACGGAGCATGTACACGGTGAACAAACCTTTCACTAACAACGTGTCGGAATCGCTGCGCTGGCAGACGTGGGGCGGGATTTATAGCCGCGACAAATCCGTCGTCAACTATAAGAAGTACGCCAAACGGAAAAACGAGCAGGACAACAGCTACTACTACGATTACGACACCAAACATAAAGACACCATGTCGCTGGTCGGCGCCTCCTTCAGCAAGCGCAGCGGGATGGTCGACTGGAACGCCTCCGGCTATATGATGCGCGAACACGTGGTCAGTGAACTGTGGGCCTCCCTGAACCTGACCGGGTACTTCTCGGTGAATACCCAGACGATGGCCGCCTCTGACGGAACGTACCGCGCCAACTACGGGGCTAACGTCAGCCTGCCGTGGAATATCGGTTCGGTCTGGTACTCGCATGAGCAGCTCTCCAGCGGCAAGTTCCTTGATATCTATGAAAACAAAGGCAACACGTGGGGGGCATCGTTCAGCCTGCCGTCGTTTGGCCTGCCGTCCGCCGGCAACCTGAGCCTGATGCGACAGGAAGACGACGTATACCGCTATAAACGCTATCAGGTTGACTACTCCCAGGGGCTGTATGCCGGTCGTTATGGTACGGCGCGCCTGCGGGTGGGGATGTCGCGCAATAAATACGAAGGCTATTACGAAGAGAAAGACCGCTACGTGATGCTCGATTTCTCGATCCCGCTGGGTAACACCGTCTCGGTGGGCGTTTCCCATAACCGCGATACCGGCACGGCGCTTAACGTCAGCGCCAGCCGCCAGTTCGAAGGGGATTACCTGAAGTCGGTTACCGCCAACGTTTCACGTGCCTTCAGCAGCAACCAGGATCGCACCGTGAGCGGCGGGGGCAGCGTGAGCTTCGACACGCCGTGGAACAGCAACATTCTGAGCGTGCAGAGCGGCACCAGCAAAGGCTGGAACTCCACGCTGACCAGCGACGGCAGCGTGGGCTGGTCGAAAGAGGCGGTTGCAGCGGGTAAAGGCACCCACAGCGCAGGGGTGATCGTCAGTACCGGGCTTAAGTCCGACGAGTCGCTCACGCTGAAGCTCAACGGCCGCACGGAGCGCATCAAGGGCGATAAAACCTGGCTGTCGTTACCGGCCTATCAGGCCTATGACCTGGAGGTCATGAACAGTGAAACCGGCACCGAAAGCTATGACATTGGCGCAAATGCCCGTCGTCATATCACGGTTTACCCGGGGAACACGGTGGTGATGAAGCCGCAGGTGAAAAAAATCGTCACCCTGTTTGGCCGCCTTGTTGATGCCAACGGTAATCCGGTGAGCGCCACGCAAATCAAAAACCATGTGGGTCTGACCCGCACCGAAAACGACGGTCGCTTCGTGATTGACGTGGACAAGAACAATCCGGTGCTCAGCATTGCCACGCCGGACGACAGCGTCTGCGAGGTGCGTCTGGATATTGCGTCCAACCGTGGCGCGCTGTGGCTTGGGGACATCTCCTGCGATAAAGGCGATTTCGTCTGGCAGGAAGCAAAAGGAACACGGGAACGTGACGATGAAAAAGATATTCGCTCTTAATCTGCTGCTGCTAAGCGCGGCGGCGCAGGCGCAGCAGATGCCCTATTTCGCGATCAACAACCCGGACAACAACGGGACGGGCAACACGGCGGCGCTGTTCAGTCTGAACAGCACCTCCACCGCGTTTTTACACGGCTCGCGGGAGTGGCCCACCCTGAGTGCCAAAACCAACAACGGGATTGCCACCTATATTCCGGACAACAGCTTTAACGGCCCGGCAGGCAGCCCGCTGACCATCAACTTCAGCGTCACAGGCTCAAGCGCCTCGCCGTTCTTTAAGGGCACTGCGTGTTCGTCAAGCTGTGGTACCACGGGCTATACCGCGACGACCAGCTATACCGACACGTCCATGGTGGTGAAACCGCCGGTCATTGAGCCGGGTACCGCTTATGGCCGCTGGGTGCTGGGGGATCCGTTCTTTGATTATCTGCTCAATGCTGCACCTGGCAACGAGGTGACGATTACCTCCACGCCGCAGATCTCCTCTATCGGCAAGGTCACCACCACCAACACGCTGCATAAGGTCGGCACATTGACCATGACCAACTCGCGGGCGCTGGATCTGGGCATTGACCCGATCAGCGGCGAGGTGACCATTGTGGATGGTTCAACCGGGGCGACGTGTACTAAATACACCCGCAATACGGTGTCGGGTGTGCTTTGCGAACTGCTGGAATACACCTTTGTCGGGGAAGATATCACCGGCTACAACCCGGGGCTGGCGCTGACCTCGTCCCGCGTGAACGGCGTGCTGCAATCGCACATGAACGGGGGGACGGGGCTGGCGGCGGAAATCACCTTCGATGAGAGCAACTGGTACAGCATCTCCGGCGGCATCCTGAGCGACACGCGCGTGCTGGCGAATACCTTCCTCGCGGCGCCGCAAAAAAACGGCGGCAAGGCGTACCTGAAAATCTTCCTCCCGAAGGCGCTGATTTTGAGCGTGGCGCAGGCGGGGGATGGCAACAACATCGGCAATATCGTCAGCCTGTGCCTGACGCCGGGTAACAGCTCGCTGGCGGCGGATTTCTGCTTCCAGCCGGGGGGCGGGCTGGTGATTGACCCTATCCAGCCAGGCCTTGCGATCGTGCCGGATAACCCGGATTACACGCTCGACCCTAACGGCCTGGGCGGTTCCGGGAAAGGCTCGATTGGCGAGGGGCCGATAGAGATCCCCTACACCATTACCTACAGCGGCGCGCAAAAAGATGCCGCGATTGCGGTCACGGTGAAGGTCACCGGGCCGACGCAGAGTCTGAACGGCGTGGACTACTGTGCCTTTAGCGGTAACGGCTTCACGGTGCCTGTCCCCGGTAACGTGCTGCTGGGCAAAAGCCAAACGCTGAAGGCGCATAACTGCAAAGGCGAGGCGCTGTCCATTCCCGCACCCGCCACCCATGCGGAAGAGTGGGACAAGATAAGCTCAGGCGTGACGGACATGTGGCTGTGGAAAACCCCGCTGGTATTGCAGTTTGTGATGAACAACCCGGTATCGAAAACCACCTATGACGGTAATACGTGGTTTGGTGAAGTGACGGCTCAGGGTCGAATTGATGTCAGTGCATCCTGGAATTAAACGTGTATGACTGGAAAATTCCTGGCTATTTTCGCAATAAATTGCTTCATTTCCGCAAGCGCAAATGCTTTAATTATTGAAAATCTAAATATTGATTTTCTACCTGAAAAAGAAGTTGTTTTTCAGCCAATAAAAAACGATACCAGCGTACGACAGAATTATACTGTTTCGCTTATTCAGGTTGATGTCCCAAAAGAACACGGGAAAGAGACTGAAATAAAAGATGGCGAGGTGATGTTCTCACCAAAACAGTTAACTCTGGAGAGCGGCGAGCGGGCCGGGTTTAAGTTTTATTATACCGGCCCGCACGACAGCAAAGAACGCTATTATCGCGTTAAATTCACCGAGACGCCGCTTCAGGCGCGGGTTGTGATGAGCAAAGGCCAACGCATTCAGTCGGATGTGGTGGTTTCGCTTGAGGCTATTTTAATTGTCCGACCATGGACAAGGCATTTTGATTATACGTTTAGTAACGGGGTGGTGAGTAATACCGGGAATACCTGGTTTAAATATGTCTCTTCTCAGGGATGTAGCTCACAATATAATGACTCAAAATATCTTCCACCGGGTCAACGGCTGGAAATAGATAATTACGCGCAGCCCGCAAGGCGGATGATTATTTATGGAAATAAAATCATCCCGCTTACGCGCTGCCCGTAACAACCGCTTTCCTTCATAAAAGGAAATTATCCTTTGGCGCAAGCTGAAGATTTACAACTACAGGAGAATAAAATGAAAGCGATTTCATTCGTAGAAGCGAAAGATATTATCGGTGGTGCATTAAACCCATTCGCTGGCCTCGTTAAAGGTGCACAGCTGGGTTATGACACCGGTGCAAGCATCATGGGCATGGTAGGCGGCGTGGTTGGCGGAATTCTGGGTGGCGCAATGGGCTTCCTGGGTGCGCTGGTTGGCAGCTACAACTAATTCAACGAACAGGAATACAATCATGCAAGTTATCGATTTCAAAAAAGCACAGGCCATCATCGGTGGCTGGGATCCGTTTGCTGCTGCCCTTCAGGGCGCGAGCGCAGGCTATAACGCAGGCAGCCAGATGTTAGGCGCGCTGGGCGGCACCATCGGTGGTGTGTTTGGCCTGGTGGGCGGCTTCATCGGCGGCTTCTTCAGCGCATAAGTTATCGACCTATGCTTATGGCCCGCTTTGCCGGGCCATTTTTTTATTTCAGCCACGGATAATTATGTTTTCGCTTTTTCAGTATAAAAAAAAGGGTAAGACACCCGTTATTCGCCAGCATGAATATACCGAATGTGGGCTGGCCTGCCTGGCGATGGTGCTGGGGCACTATGAACACCACGTCTCCGTCAGACAGCTGCGCAGGGAGCTTACCGTCTCTGCCGACGCGGGCACTTCGATGGCGGAACTCATGACCCTCGCCAGCGATAAAAATATGACGGGCCGGGTGCTCAAGGGCGAAATCACTGAAATTGAAAGTGCCGAACTGCCGCTCATCGCCTTCTGGCGCGGCAATCATTTCGTGGTGATCGTGAAAGTTGACGGGCGCAGCGTAACGGTCCACGACCCGGCCAGCGGCGTGCGTCGCTACAGCCTCAAGGAGGCGCAAAAACTCTTTTCCGGCTACGTGCTGGAGCTGAAGCCGACGCCGCGCTTCGACAAAAAATCCCCTGACGAGACGCTCACGCTGGGGCGGCTGGCCAATAAATCCCCGAGCTTGTTTCAGCGGCAGGTGCTGCTGTTTGTGCTCTCGATTTTCACCCTCATCACCATGCTGGCCAGCCCCACTTACGTGCAGCTGATCATGGATGAGGCCATCTCGCGCAACGACAACGATCTGGTGATCTTACTCACCGCCATTTTCGCTATCGTCTTTATTTTTGAAGTCATAGGTAAGTTCCTCAAGCAACTGCTTGAGATCCTGATGCGTAACATCGCCTATGACTACCTCAGCCAGTCGGTTCGCCGCTATATGCTGCGTACCCAGACCGGCTGGTTCCGCAGCCGTCCGCCGGGCATTGTGCTGGCGATTGAAAAATCGCTGCATGCCTGTGCGGAGTTCATCAGCAATGGCTATGTGCAGATCCTCTTTTCCAGCCTGATCGCCTTCACCAGCCTGCTGTTTATGCTGCTGTATAACGTGAAAATCGCCGTGCTGACGATGCTGCTGATGGGGGTGTTCTTCCTGATCCGCTTTTCGCTGATCGGCCCTTACCAGCGCGCGGTGGACGACTCCATCGAGCGCACCGCAAAGTATGAATCGCTGCTGGTGGAGACGCAGAAGGGGATCATCACCCTGAAGGCTAACAACATGGAGCAGGCCCGGGACGCGGTGATGGATAAATCCCAGCGTGAGCACATCGCCGGGCTGATGCGCAAAGAGCGCCTGCTGGCCCGCTTTGATGTTGCCTCGCTGCTGGTGATCAACGCCGAGCAGCTGCTGGTGGTCTGCTTCGGCGCGTGGCTTATCCTGGAAGGGCAGATGAGCATCGGGATGCTCTACGCCTACATCAGCTACAAACGCTATTTCTCCGACGCGATGGTACAGGTGGCGCAAAAGCTGCTGGACAAAAATGCGCTGAAAGGGCCGCTGGATCGCGTGGGCGACCTGCTGTTTGCCCCCTCTGAAGCCAGCCAGTTTGGCCGGAAGATTGTGACTTCACCCGTCAGTCTGGCCTTTGAGGATGTCTCTTTTGCTTATCCGGGACGTGAGGCGACCCTGCAGCACATCAACATGACGCTCAAGCAGGGCGAAGAGGCGGTGATTGTCGGCCAGAGCGGCTCCGGGAAAACCACGCTGCTGCGTCTGATCTCCGGGATGTTGCTCTCCACATCGGGCAGTTTGCGGATCAATGCGATCCCGATCACCGAGTGCGATCTCTCCTCTTTGCGCCAGCATATTCGCATTGTGCATGCGGACGATATTCTCTTTACCGGCTCCATTCTGGATAACCTCTCCTGCTTTGATAGCGCGCCGGACAAAGAGCGGGTGATTGCTGCCTGCCGCCTGGCGGAGATTGACCACGTGGTTGCGCGTCTGCCGCACGGATACGAAACGGAGCTGCTGCCGGGAAATACCTTTTTCTCCGCCGGCGAGATGCAGCGTCTGGTGCTGGCGCGCGCCCTGTACAGCCAGCCGAAGCTGCTGCTGTGCGATGAAGTGACGGCAAACCTCGATAAAACCACGGCGCAGAAGGTGCTGGCGAACCTGCGTGGTCTGGGGATTGGCTTGGTGTTTGTCACCCACTCGCCGGAGGTGGTGGGCTGTCACGGACGGCTCTACACCATGGAAAACGGCACGCTGCGGGAGAGTGAGCAATGATGTTTCTGCCCCGTCTCTACGCCCGACTTTGCGCCCGGCAGGCCGGACGCACGCTGCTCGCAAGCCGGATCACGCAAAACTACAGCCAGTTTATGCGCTGCCCGGAGACTGACGTCCCGCCCGATTTTCTGCGCCAGAACGCCCTGGAGATGAGCGGCTTTCATTTTGTCGAGCAGATCTTCCCGCCCGCGCTGTGGCGGCGCAACGTGCGTTTCGATCTCCACGCCCGGGTGGCGGCATTTACCCGCGAGCAGGATTTCTATTCTCAGCCCCGCACTCTGCTGCTGGGCATGCGCTGGGCCGGATTTGGCCTGATCGCGGATGCGCTGCTCGCCACCGCGCCAGACGACGTGCGCTTTCAGTTTGTTACCCGCCTTCCCGCGCTGCACAAGCTGATGGCGGCACACGAGGAGCGGCGGGCAGGGGCGTTTTTTACCCCGCACCGGCTGGTGACCGTGCTGCTGGTGGATGAGCGCCTCCCGGATGCGCCGCTGTTCATGACCCAGGCGGGCGACCAGAAAGCGTGGTTAACGGACGTGTCGACGCGCTTTTTAACGCGCAACGGATACGTGATTCGTACGCTGCTGCCCGGCTGTTCGCTGCACTCGGCGGAATTTGCGCTGGAGAGCCAGACCTATGCCCCTGCGGAGTACCGTCAGGCCGCCACCGCCACGCTGAACGCGTTGCGTAAAACCCCCACGCTCTGGAGTGCATGGGACGATCTTTCAGTGATTTATCATGGATGACATGTCGTGAAATTAAGAAACCGAAACCGACAACGTCGGGCGCTGATCCCGCACCATTTTTCAAAGAGCTACGAGATCAACGCCCCGCGGCTGAAAGGCGTGTTAACGCTGTTTATCTCCTTTTTTCTCTGTCTGCTGGTCTTTTCGATCGTCTTTAACTTTTCGGAAACCACGCTGGCGCGCGGGGTGCTGATCCCGGCCCAGGGGGATGTGGAAGTGCGTGCCAGAGAGTCCGGCACCATCGTGGATTTTGCCGTACGTCCAGGCCAGTACGTGAAAGAGAATGACCCGCTTTTTACCGTGTCGCAGGACTACGGCGGCAAGCAGGGCTCGGTGGTGCAGTTCGATCGCCAGCAGATGGAGGCGGAGAAAAAGCGCAGCGAGCAGCGCGTGCAGACCATTGAAGATTCTATCGCTACGTACCGGAAAAATCTGGCGCAGCAGCTGGATATTGCCGACCGGCAGATTGTGGTATCCCGCGACAAAGTGAAAAAGCTGCGTGCGTTGCTCAAAAACAGCACCGATACCTATGAGGCGTGGAAAGCGATATCCGGGAAAGGCTATGTGTCGAAGGTCGATCTGGATAAAAGCCACAACGACGTGCTCAACGCGCAGCTTAACCTGACGCTGGAGGAGAGCAGTATCCTCGATCTGGAGGCGCGCAAAACCAGCCTGACCGACAGCACTCAGTCGCAAATCGACTCCCTGAGCCAGGAGCTGCTGTACGTGAAAAACCGGATCAGCGAAATTGACCGCAACCTCTCCAGCCGGGGCAGCTCTACGATGGCCATGCTGGCCCCTGCCGATGGCTACGTGGTAGCGATCAACTTCCCGCCGGGCCGGGCCATTACGCAAAACAGCGAGGTGGTGGTGGTGATCCGTAAAAACACCGCCGCGTCGATGGAGGGGTACCTCTATGTGCCAGCTACGGGCGTGGGTCGGGTGGCGAAAGGGGATAAGGTGAAGCTGCGCTTTGACTCCTGGCCGGTGGATAAATATGGCTCGGTGGAGGCCACCCTGTCTGATTTTTACGAGGTGAATATTGATGCGCATTCGGCGCTTATCCCGCTCCAGGAGGGGCAGAACTACTATCTTGCCAAGGTGCGGGTGCCTTCCTGGTTTACCGATCCGGACAACAAAAAGCGTCTGCTGATGGGCGGGATGACGGTTAACGCCGATATCGTTATCGATCGCAAACCGCTTATCAATCTGCTGATTGCGCCGCTGGAGCGGGTGCGTAAACGGTTTATCGATTGACCCGATTTCATCGTTCATCGCCCATTAGCCCACAGGCTAACGCCGGGTCGCGGGCTATTCTCCTTATCACACGCACAGGAGAATAGCCCATGAACATCACTCATATTCGCAATGCTACCCAACTGATCACGTATGCCGGTAAACGTTTTTTGATCGACCCGATGCTGGCCGCAAAAGACGCTTACCCCGGTTTCCCCGGCACGGCGCGGGCCGAGATCCGTAACCCAATGGTTGAACTGCCCGTTGACGTCAGCACGCTGCTGGACGCCGATGCGGTGATCGTCACCCACACCCATGACGATCACTGGGATCGCGCGGCGGTGGAACTGATCGCCAAAGACAAACCGATCTATGTGCAAAACGATCGTGATGCCGCGCTGCTGCGAAGCCAGGGTTTTCATAACCTCACGGTCATGACCGACGAGACCACTTTCGGTGATATCCGCATCGCGAAAACCCACGGCGGCCAGCATGGTACCGATCGCGCGTACGCGGTGCCGGAGCTGGCAGAGCGTCTGGGCGAAGCCTGCGGTGTGGTTCTGCGCCACCCCGACGAGAAAACGCTCTACATCGCGGGCGATACCGTCTGGCGTGATGCGGTGGCGGCCGATCTGCAAAAACACCAGCCGGATGTGGTGGTGCTTAATGCCGGATACGCGCATGTGATCGGTTTCGGGCCCATCATTATGGGGGAACAGGATCTGCTCAACGTTCACTTCCTGCTGCCGCAGGCAAAAATTGTGGCGGCCCACATGGAAGCCATTAACCACTGCCTGCTGAGCCGCCGCGCGCTGCGGGAATACGTGGAAGCGAACCAGATCGGTGATGCGGTGAGCATTCCCCAGGACGGCGAAACCGTTATATTCTGAGCACCAAAAAGGGAAGGAGAGACAGATGCCACTTATCAACGTCGCGATTGTCGCGGTGGACGGGTTTAGCCCGTTCCACTACTCCGTTCCCTGTATTCTGTTTGGCGACGCGGTCTCCGGCGAAAAGCGCTTTAACGTGACGATCTGCGCCGAAAAACCCGGTGTTCTCACCTCAAAAGAGGGCTTTGCCCTTAACGCGACGCAGGATTTTTCAGCCATCGCGCAGGCGGATATTGTGGTGGTGCCCTACTGGCAGCACGTGCTGGATCGCCCGCCTCAGGTGCTGCTCGACAGCCTGGTGCAGGCAAGAGACAACGGTGCGGAAATCGTCGGGCTGTGTCTGGGGTCGTTTGTGCTGGCGTATGCGGGCATTCTCGACGGCAAGCGCGCGGCCACCCACTGGGAGTTTGAACATCACTTCCAGTCGCTTTTTCCGCGCGTCCAGCTTGATATCAACGCCCTCTATGTGGATGACGACAATATTATTACCTCCGCCGGGACCGCCGCCGCGCTGGACTGCTGCCTGTATATCATCCGTCAGCGCTTTGGCAGCGTGGTTGCCAACCAGATCGCCCGTCGGATGATTGTGCCGCCGCACCGCGAAGGCGGTCAGGCGCAGTTTATTGCCCAGCCGGTGCCGAAGGACACCCGCGACGCGCGGATTAACTGCCTGATCGACTACCTGCAGCAACACATTACCGAGCCACATAATCTCGACTCGCTGGCGAAGGTGGTCTCGATGAGCCGCCGCACGCTGACCCGCCATTTTGTCAACGCCACCGGCATGACCGTGGCCGACTGGCTCACCGCCGAGCGCCTGCGGCGCAGCCAGATCTTACTGGAAGCTGGCAATATGCCGGTTGAACGCGTGGCCGAGCTGGTGGGGTTTAACTCTGCGGTGACCTGGCGACAACAGTTTAAGGCGCGTTTTGGCGTCAGCCCGACGGAGTGGCGCAAGACGTTTCGTATTCAGCCGTCTGTAGCCAGGCATGATGCGACATGAAGTAACACCGTCTTTTAGGCCGGGAGACCCGGCCTGCGGATGCTTTTAACTCACAACACCTTACTGAACAATCACGCGGCCGTTCAGAGGCTGAAGCGGACGGTTATTGCTGTGCTCAAGCGCTTGCTTAAACATCTCCAGCTGCTTTTCTGACAGGGTGACGGTGTTTTTCATCACCAGCCAGCGCAGCCCTTCGGTGCACGGTGGGGTGGTCAGCGAGCCGCTGAAGCGATAGTAGTGCAGGTCAGCCGGGAACAGCGGACGAAGATCGAGGTGTTTATCAATCGAGATTTCGTGGTCCTTTTCCTTCGGAAGGCGCGCCAGCAGCGGGTTGAGTGCGCTGTTTTCCGGGCCGACCTCAAACATAACGGCAAGCACTGCGACGTCGCCCTCTTTGCTGGCATGAACAAAGTGCGCTTCCAGCGGGAAGGATTTGCCGTTGATCCGGTTTTCGCTCGGGGTGTGGAAATGGTACTGGCGCAGGGTAAAGATTTGATCGTCCAGACGGAATTCATCTTCGTCGCTGGCGGTCACCTGCAGGGTGTGGCCGTTGTTCACCAGCTTTTCGGCGGCGGTATGGAAATTCATTTCCAGCGGCGGCAGCGTGGCGTTATAGGCGTTACGGATATCGATGGGCGACTGGAGTTTCCCGGTCTTGCAGGTGGCAAACTCGTCACTGAGCTCGCCCCAGTTTTCCGGACCACTCTTGCCTTCATACGTCCAGTGTGGGGCAGACCCCGCAAAGACAGAGGCAGATAAGGCGAATAAGGATGCGGTCAGAATGTGTTTCATGTTGTGTCTCTCAGAATAAGAAATGCGCGTTAAAATACTGATGGCATTGTACTCTTTTCCAAAAGACCCGTATTATATTGTGGTTATTTGCGTTAAAGAAAATGCAAGCCCCTTCTTACCCCAGCTTCTCCATCTTCGTCTCTCCTTCCGTCATTGACAGCTGATACAGCGAAAACGATCGGTGCTTCTCAATCAATGTCGCCAGCTCCGGCGAGTGGCTGGTGAGCCAGATCTGCGAGTAGCGGCTGGCCTCGGCAATCAGGCTTGCCAGCGCGGGCAGCATCTGCGGATGCAGGCTGTTTTCCGGTTCGTTGAGGGCGATAAACGCCGGTGGGCGCGGGCTTAACAGTGCCACTGCCAGGCACAAAAAGCGCAGCGTGCCGTCAGAGAACTCCGCCGGTTCCAGCGGGCGGCTTAAGCCCTCACGCTGCATCATCATGCGAAAACGTCCGCCGGTGTTGTCGCTGTAAAACACGCAGCCGGGGAAAGCCTGATCAAGAATGCGCATCAGCAGCAGTTCATCGCCAATCTCGACAATGGTCTGAAACGCCGCCGCGAGGTTGGCGCCGTCGCTCGCCAGCACCGGAGAGCGGAAACCCACCTGCGGGGCACGCATCATGGAGCCGCTTGCAACGGAAAACTCATGATAAAAGCGCCAGTTACGCAGGGACTCGCGCATCTGCGACACTTCCGGGTAAAGGTGCGGTTCGCCGAGCTGGCCGAATACCGATTCGTTCTCGTACAGCGTGCCGCTGTGGGTCACTTTCTCGTGATGGACGTTATTCAGGAAAACCGCCTGATTTCTGCGCTTCATCAGCTGTGCCGACGGGCGGCGGTGCTGCCCGCTCAGCCAGAGCGACTCTTCCTTGATCACCGGATCGAGCTGAAACTGCGAGGGATAGGGCAGCTTCTCAACAAAGCCTACCTGCAGCTCGTATTCGTAGGTTTCGGTTTCTACCGCCAGGTTCATCCGTCGCAGCTGGTCGCTGCGGGTTTTACCCGCCCAGAACACTTTCAAAATCCCGCCTTCATTCGCCAGAGCCTGAGAAAACTGCCCCTGCGCGGCGCTGTGCATCAGGTGTATCGCCTTGTAAATATTTGATTTTCCGGTGCCATTCGGGCCGAAGACAATGTTGAGCTGTTCCAGCTCCAGCGACATATCGCGAATTGAGCGGTAGTTTTGAATGTGCAGGGTGTTAATCACAGGCTGATCCCTTTTTTGCGTTATAACCTGTATATATTTACAGCCTTTCAGGCGAAATGCAAAAAAGAGACGACAGTGAGGATGTCGTCTAAACGGGCTACTGCTTCGGGCCCCTGAGGGTCAATGGGGGCCTTCGCCTTATTGATTATTTAACGGCCAGACGCAGACCCAGATCATCAGGATAGGGATCAAAGTAGTTTTGCGTCATCAGATACTGATCCGGGTATTCGGCAAGGTAATGTTTTAGCAGCGTGATCGGCGCAAGAATGGGCAGAAGCCCTTCTCGGTAATGCAGGATCACGTCACGAAGCTCACCCCGCTGGCGGCTGTTAAGCTGGTTACGGAAATAGCCCTGAATATGCATCAGCACGTTGGTGTGATTTTTCCGCGAGGCGGGCTTTTTCAGGATGGTCATCAGTTTTTCGCGGTACGCCTCGAAGAACGCGTCCAGATCGTCCCATTCATGCAGCGAGGCGACAAATGGGCCAATCTCACGGTAACCCGCCTGATGGTGTGCCAGCAGCTGCAGTTTGTAGCGGCTGTGAAAATCCAGTAGCGCGCGGCGCGTCAGGCCGTTTTTACGCAGCGTGTTCAGTTCGTGCAGCGCAAAAACGCGCTCGACGAAGTTTTCCCGCAGCACCGGGTCGTGCAGACGGCCATCCTCTTCTACGGGCAGCCACGGCCAGGTTTCAAGGAGCGCGGCGGTGAACAGCCCGACGCCCTCCTTGCGGCCCCGGTTGCCGTTTTCATCGTACACGCGCACGCGTTCCATGCCGCAGCTCGGGGATTTTGCACAGACGATAAACCCGGCGAGATCGCCGATCTTTGGCAGATAACTGGCCGTAAAGTCGGCCATTTTCTGCGTGACGTCATCATGCGGCGGATGGCTAAAACGCATCTGCGTGTCGCCGCCGGTCGTCATGATCAAACGCAGCGCAGGGCGTGGTGTAGGCAGGCCGATGGCCATTTCGGGGCAAACGGGTCGGAAATTCACCCACTGGGCCAGCTCATCCATGACGAAACCCATACGCTTATGCCCGCCGTCAAAGCGAACGGCGGACCCGGTCAAGCAGCCGCTAATACCCAGCACAGGTTTCGTTGTCATGGTATGTTCCTCCAGAGCCAATACTTAAAACTTACACAATCTTGCTTATTTGTCCAAGTATTGGCGGAGGTATTTTTTATTGCCGTTTAAAATCAACAGGTTTTAACTGCCCTTGTAGGTTGAATAACCGTACTGACTCAGCAGAAGTGGAATGTGCAGTTTCTCGTTGGTCCGGGTGACGGTAAACAGCACCGGTACTTCCGGGAAGAATGTCTCCAGCTTTTTAGCGTGGAAATAGTCTGCGGTTTTGAAGGTCACTTTATACACGCCAGGCTGCATGTCCTGTTCCTGGGGATAGAGCGATTTGATACGTCCGTCATGGTCGGTTTTGCCGCTGGCAACCGGGATCCATTTGTCCTGCTGCTGCTTTTCCAGGGTAACGGTGACATCCGAAGGCGGCATGCCGGTTTGCTGGTCGAGAACGTGTACGCTCAGCGTGCCGGCAGGGGCACTGAAGGCGGCAGGGGCAAAAGCCATGGAGGCCAGGATCAGCAGAGGGGCAGTTTTTTTCATGTTGTTTTCCTGTGAAGTTGACAGTCACAGGAAAACGTTAGCATCTGCGGCGCGGAAAAATATTCAACTTTTCGTGAAGATTCCCGCAGGAGAAAATCATTAGAGGATAATGACCTCAAGGGAAAGCTGCTGCTGCCACTGCGCCACCTGTTTTTTCCGCGCGGCGGTCAGTTTACCGCTGGTGACCAGCAACCATTTGCGATCGGGAAATATCTCCGGTGCCAGCGTGGCAGGGGGCGTGGGTAATACGTCGATGCGGTGACCCTGACCGGTCCGCGACAAGGCTTCGAGCCAGATTTCACCCGAGTCGTTCAGGTACCAGCCGCTGAGCAGAATGTTATCGCCCGGCGCTTTTTTATCGCCTTCGAGGCAAAACGAGGTGTAGGCGATGAGGATGCCGTCGAGGATCGCGCGCAGGGTCATGGCGGCGGCGACGTTGGCGGACACCTGGCTGCGCAGCGGACGCAGCACGTTGGTCACCAGCTCAGGTCTGGGGTATTCGCGGCCCGCGTCGTAAATCATCTGGCGCAGGGACTCGATTTTGCCCCCCTGCAGGCGTTCCAGCATGTTCTGCTGTAGCGTTTGCCAGTTGTTGGTCCGGCGGGGTACAGGGCGCTCAAGCAGGGGTTTTACCTGGCCAATGGGCACGCCTTTTTTCACCCAGTCGAGGATTTTCAGCGCCTGCTGAACGTCTTCATCGCTGTACTGGCGGTGGCCGCCCTCCGTGCGCTGTGGCTTGAGTAAACCATAACGACGCTGCCACGCCCGCAGCGTGGTGGCGGTGATGCCGCTAAGTCTGGCGAATTCGCCGATGGAGTAAGCCATGTCCATGTCCAGAGTGGAGGAATACTCTCAATATACTACGAATTTTTCAGAACGGGATGAAGCGCCGAAAGGGTGCACTACACTTAACATCCAACCGTGCAAATGAAAGGAATTCTCATGAAGCTATGGCCTGTTGTCACCGGGGTTGCCATTGCGCTGACCCTTGTAGCCTGTAAATCCCCCACGCCGCCGAAAGGCGTGCAGCCTATTTCCGGTTTTGATGCCAGCCGCTATCTCGGCAAGTGGTATGAAGTCGCCCGCCTGGAGAACCGCTTTGAACGCGGGCTGGAGCAGGTGACGGCCACCTACGGCCAACGGAGCGATGGCGGAATCAGCGTGCTTAACCGGGGTTACGACCCGGTGAAGAACAAATGGAACGAGAGTGAAGGCAAAGCGTACTTTACCGGCGCGCCAACCACCGCCGCGCTGAAGGTTTCGTTCTTCGGCCCGTTCTACGGCGGCTATAACGTCATCAAGCTGGACGATAAGTACCAGTACGCGCTGGTCAGCGGCCCGAACCGCGACTACCTGTGGATTTTGTCGCGCACGCCAACCGTGCCGGACGCGGTGAAGCAGGATTACCTGAACACCGCGCGCAGTCTGGGCTTCCGGGTCGATCAGCTGGTGTGGGTAAAACATTAACCCCTACTGGTACGAGAACGTAATGCTTGCCAGCGCGTTCGCCGAGCCGGGGACCAGTTCGCCGGTTCGGATGTATTGCGCCTGGAACGGCAGCGACAGGGTTTGTGCCGCAGTGGTGCTCTGGATAAAGAACTGATTAGTTGTGCCCGCCGCCGAGCTGTCCGGCCCCATCATCAGCGGGCCGGTGCCGTTATAGAAAAACTGCACCCCTACGCCGGACGCGGTGGAGTCGCCGGTCAGCGTCACCACCGACGAGGTGTTTGACGGCGTGGTCTGATCGGTCATCACCGCGCTCACCGCGACGTTCGCGTCACAGGTCAGGCTGACGTTAAACGCACCCGAAGGCGATGTACTGCCCACGGTGGTCAACGTGCGGATATCGATCGTACCCAGATCGACGTTCGCGCTTTTGGTGCCCACCGTACAGCCGCTCGCCGTCACGGTGATGGTGGTGGGGTTAATGATGACCTTTGCCGTTTTGACCTCGTTGTTATAGGCGGTCACCACCGCAGCGTCGAGGGTGGGGATCTGGTAAACCCCTGACTTCAGTGCTGTCGCGGTCTTAATAAAGGTTACCTTGGCAGACCAGCCTAAACTGGTTGCATAACCGCTGGTGCCCTCTGCAGGATAGCTTTGGGTAATACCGCTTTGCAGGGGTATCCAGGCCGAGCCGTTAAAATCTTTTAGCCCGATGATATACCCCACCCCCGGCACGCCGGTTTCAAAAATGGTGTAGTTCACCCCGTCGACGGTGACCGTTGTGCCGCTGGAGATCGCGCTGCTGCTCGGCTCCAGCGTGCCTTTGGAGCAGGTAAAGACCCAGCCGCACCAGAACACTTCCTGTACGCTGACGGAGGCGCTCCAGGTGGAGCCGATAATGCTCCCCGGCACCACCGAATCTGCCGGGCCGCTGTAGGTCATCGGCTGCGGGGAGAGGGTGATATCTGATTTCCATTCCATCGCCTGTGCGCTGGCGCAGAGCAGTAATCCGCTAATAAACAAGAATAAACGCATCATTGATACTCCGTGGTCCAGGTGGCAAAAGCGGAGACGTCTCCGGCATTCACCGGCGCGCCCGTGGCGGCCAGCCGAGCGTAGAAGGTCATCTCTACGCTGTCATCGCCCGGCGTGCCCCGGGCGGTGGTTTGCGTGTCGAGGGGGATCAGCCCGCCGTCTTTATCGAGTATCTGCACCGCCACGCCGGTGGCGCCGCCGTCGGCAATTTTCACCAGCTGCGGGTTGTCGTTATCCGGCGTGCCGCTGAAGCGGATTTTGACCCCGGCAAAGGTTGGCCCGCACGCTTCAAGCCTGATCGTGAAGGGCGTTTTGATATTGCTGACCGCGCCTGCACGGGGGAATTGTTTAATCCCGATGGTGCCCAGCGGAACGTCCTGCTCTTTAGAGTCCGCCGCAACAACGCAGGTGTTGCCGATCAAATTCCCGGTGACGGAAACCAGCACGTCATAGCCGCGAACCGGGAACGTGAAGATCAGCAAAGCGATGCTGAACGTCCGAAGCGTTACTGACATACCACCTCCTGTGAATAGAGCCCGGTGCGGGCGTTATAGCTCTGCTTGTTCAACGCGTAGTTGATGGTGCAGCGCTGGTCGCTGTTGCGCCCCCATACGGCACTCAACGTGCCCTGCTCGGTTAACCCCGACAAATACAGGCTGCCGCCGTCGCCGACGATGCCGCTGGTTTTGTCATCGTTCAGTGAGACCAGCGTACCGAAGGGCAGCACGTCGTTGCCGCGGCGCACGACAAACATCGCTTTTTTCCCCTGGCGTGTGACAAGGGTGGCGCGAACCAGCGCGCCGTCGGTCGGCGTTTTGTTGACGATGGCATTCTCCAGCTCCACGTCATTACCTGCGGTTGTGACATCCAGCGCGACCTGGTTCACGCGGTACGGCGTGGCGTAGGGGATCACCGCGTAGCCCCGGCTGTCGGTTTTGATACCCTTGTGGTTAAGCACGGCAACATCGCTGGCGCCCGGGGCTTTCACCAGAATGTTGGTGTTGCCGAGCGGCTGGCTCAGCGTCAGACCATCTTCATGCAGCACCGCGCCGCCGCTCATCCCGTAGCTGAGGTTGCGGGAATCGCGGGTATAGCTGTAGCCCAGGTTGTAGTCTCCTTTTGCGCCTTCGTATTGCAGCGTGGCGTCGCCGCCGTAGTGCTGCTGCGCGCTATAGCGCTGGTTGACGCTGTAAAACAGGTTCTCCTGGCCCGGCAGATAACCGCTCACGCCGGTACTGGCCGTAGTGCCGGTTGAATCCGCATGGGTGGTGGTAAAGCGGGCGCGGGTCGACAGCGCCGGGTTGCCCAGCGGCACCGAAAGTGACATCGCCAGCACGTTATCTTTTTTGTCGTCATACAGGCTAGAGCTGCGCTGAACGCTGACGCCAAGCGACACGTTACGAAACGTGGCATTCCACGCGAACTGCAAACTTTGCGTGGTTTTCGACGTGTTCCAGTAGGTTTGCTGATCCCACGACAGCGACAGCGAACCGTATTGCCCCATCGGCTGTGACAGCAGCAGCTGGTTTTTGGCCTTACGCGACATGCGCAGGTTATATACCGTGTCGTAGTGGGTGGTGACGGTGCCATCGTCTTCCACAATCTGCTTTGGGGATCCGCCCGCCATGCCCTTGTACGTGGTATCGCTCAGGGTATAAAACCCTTTCGTTGAGTAGCGCAGCGAGAAAAAATTAACCCGCGTGCCGATATCATTCAGCAGCTTGCTGTAACGCAGGCGCACGGAATCGCCGGTGTAGTGCTGGTCGTCCGCCAGCTGGCTGCGGGCGTGGGTCAGGTCGATGGAATACGCGCCAAAGCGCCCCAGGTTCTGCCCAATCCCGAAGGCCAGACCGTTATAGCGATCGGCAAACTGCGCCCCACCGAAAAACGTCAGGCCATAACGCCAGCCGTAGAACAGCTCGCCCTGCGCGAAAGAGGGCGCATCCTGATGGCCCATCGGACGATATTTCCCTGCTCCCAGGGCATATTTCAGCTGTCCGTTACGCACCAGGTTTGGCACGCTGGCATACGGAAGCGTGTACTGCGTCTGGCTGCCGTCGTTCTCCTGGATCGTGACTGCGAGATCGCCCCCGGAAGAGGTCGGGTAGAGATCTTTCAGCACAAACGCCCCCGGCGGCACTGAGGTTTGATAAATGATGTTGCCGTTCTGGCGAACCGTCACCGTGGCGTTGCTGCGGGCGATGCCGCGCACTTCCGGCGCATAGCCGCTCAGGCTGGCAGGCAGCATATTGTCATCGGTTTTCAGGGCAATGCCGCGCAGGCCCACGGCGTCGAACACCTGGGCGGAGGTATACGTTTCCCCGGCGTAAACCTGCGCGTTCAGGGTGGGAATATCCCGCTGCAGCCAGGTCTGCACGTGGGTGAGTTCGTTAGTATCTTTGGTCCACGTGGTGAAATCACGCAGCCGCCACGCGCCGAGATTGATGCCGCTGTTCAGGCTCGCAAACAGCTGCTGGTCGCGCGTGCGCGTCTCGCCCTGATAGTCATTGTTCGAGCCGTTTACCACATAGTTCAGCCACGCGGCAGGAATGCCCGCTTCCCAGCTTTCCGGGCTGACATACCCGCGCGGCAAATTGCGCATCGCGCTCTGCGGTACGGTGAAGCTGAGGGAGAGCGTCTGCTGGTCAAAATCAAACCGGGTATCGGCAAACGCCTCCGTCAGAAAAATGCAGCGCTGCGCGAGCGGCAGTGCGCCGCCTTTCGCCTGCTGGCTGTCGATGCCCAGCGCCGCGATCTGTTCAGGCGTGAGGCATGGCAGGGCTTCCCCTGTATTTTCAGCGGTGCGGAACGTGATATTGCCGGTGAACGCATAGTTGTTATTGATATACACGTTGAGGTTGTGATCGCCCGGCGGCAATGCGCTCCCGGCGTTGACCCAGGCGAGATCGGCGCTGTTGGCGCTCTCACCGTTGAGGAACGCAGGGTTAAATTGCAACGCGCTTTCAGCCGCCATGGCCTGCCGAATTACCAGGGAGATCACCGTGGCACACAGGATTTTTCTTTTCACGTGGTCACGCCTCACAGTCGGGATTATTGGGACAATGCCGCGCGTGTCGCGGGCGTCCATGCGCCGTAATCGTTAATGGTCTGGTAGCTCACGCTGCTGGCGTGGCTGAAGGTTTCGCCCAGCGTTACGCTGGATTTCGGCGGCACCATCACCGGCTGTACCGGCATGCCATCGATTTTCAGGTTGATGGTGGTGAGGTAGTACGGCGTTGGGTTGCTGAGCGTGACCTTTCCGCCGCGATAGGCTCCGGTCAGGCTTTTCCAGGCGTCCCCTGCGCCTTGCCCAAGGCTCTCCGGGCGATAAAACACCTTGATGCGGTTTGCCGAAGCAAACTGCAGCGAATTGCCGGAACCGCTTTTGGTCTGCTGCGGGATGGCTTTCACCGTCATCCAGTAGAGCGTTTCGCGATCCTCTGGCAGGGCTTTACCGTTAAACATGATTTTCACCGCGCTTTCGCTGGCCGGTTTCATGACGAACAGTGGCGGCGTAATAACGAAGTCGTTGGTTTTTTGCCCTTTTTCGTTTTCCATCCATGACTGGATCAGGAACGTGGCGTCGGGATGCGTGTTCCTGACCTGCAGCATGGACTGGTTGGTAGTGCTGGAGTAAACCATTCGCGTGGCGCCCAGCCCTACGCCGCCTGCATATGCGGCGGATGAACATAATGAAATAGCCAGACAGATCCCTGCTTTTGCGCGCATGGTGCGTCTCCTTAAAGCTGAGTCAGGCCCGGCCAGCGAACCGGGCCTGAAAATTACGAGTAGGTAACGGTGTAGGTTGCAACCGCGCTGGCATCACCCGCCGTGGCGTTGCCCTGCGGTGAGTAATATTTCGCGCTGAAGTTCAGGGTGTTGGCCCCCGCACGCAGAGGAATGGCGGCGGCAGGTTCACCCAGCTTCACCACCTTGCCCTGCTCGTCGTACAAGCGAATCGCAACGTGCTGCGCCGAGTTAGCGCCGCCGTTTGCGCCAACGGCCAGGCTGTTGGCATCGGCCGCATCCGGCGTACCGGTGAAGGTCACGGCCACGGTGGTGGCGGCAATCGGATTGTCTTCCGTTGAGGCGGAGGTATCGGCGATTTCGCAATCTTCCAGGGTGATGGAGAAGGCTTTCGCGGTGCTGGCTTCACTGCCTGCCGCGGCCAGCGTGGCGGTACGCACTTCGCCCATGTCGACATCAATGTTGGCGCTGCCAGCACTGATGGCGCAGGCTGAGGTCACCACCTTGCCGCTGAAGTTCACCGTACCGCCGCTGGTGGTTGCAGCGAACGCCGACCCTGCTGGCAGTACTGCCGCAACGGCGACGGCAAGCAGTGTTTTCGTTTTAAATTGAGCTTTCATTGTCCTGATTCCATGTTGTCGTTATGTCGGGTTGTGCTCTTGGTCGACAGATCTAACTGGTTAAAAAGACCAGCAAATCTGTCTTATTTCTGAGCCCAAGTTTTCTTATCGCTGAGCTTTTTAACGCGCTGACGCGGCGGTAAGAAAGCTGCTCTGTTTCGGCGATATAACGCATATCCAGACCTTTTCGCAGATCCTTCAATACTCGCCATTCGCCCGGCGTCAGCGATAACGCCGTGGGTTTCTTTTTTGGGCGATATCGGCTATCGACCATTTTTAATAAGCTGGCTCGCCAGTGATAAAGTGGCTCCTGCAGCGAGATATAGGCATCTATATCGCCGCGTATCCACAGCCAGGAATTGGCTGGCGCGGAATACATACAAATAAGGACGTCAGGCTGGCGGGATTTGATGTTTTTTATATATTTCAGGCAATCAAATCCCGCGTGATACTTTTCCGTGCCGGATAAAAAAATGACATCAACGGGGGTGGTTAAACACACGGTTACCATTAATGAATAATCATCGCTTGATGCTATTATCTGTATTTCAGGAACCATGTTTTTTAATACCGCGGCGATCCCCTGACGTGAAAAGTGATCGCCTCCCAACAGTGCGGTTGTTAAATGACGTTTATTTCCGGTTTTATTCGCCATGTTATTCCCTCGATTTATAATTGTAATGAGGCTCGCCCGTCTGGCAGAACGATGCCTGTATTTTCGAAGCAATTAAGCATTGCACGGTATGGAGTCACTATACGGATAGTGCGAAACAGGTAATCTGAATTAATCTTAATTTGTATTAAGTTGAGCTAAACGGATTTCTTCATTATCTCCCTGCCGTACCGGCTGCCTCATATTTGCCTGTAATTAATCATACCGACACTTTTTAATGAAAAGTTGGCTTTACTAAATGTTTTGTAAGGAAATTGTCTGGTGGTGTCAGGTATTCGGCCTTGTTACTTACTTCTGCTAACAATTTCAGGGTGAAACTGTTAATTATGCCAGGGCTTTTCGACGAGTTTGGGATGACTGAAATTGCCGACAGGCCGCGTCTTATCTGGTTTCCTCGGAAAAAGTGAATAAAGGTCTCTGAATAATTCAGACACGGATGGCCGAAGCGTTCAATTCGCCGTTTTGTCGAGTTTTGTCAGTGTCAAGTCCGCGTGGGGAAAGGTAGCATGAGGCATTTTCAGGTGCTTTGCCAGATCTCATATGGCCAAAAAGGCGGTTAAGAGAACTTCAGATAAGCGGTTAAGAAAAAATAAAAATAAGATTTTTCGCCAGGCGCCAGGATATACAGACGCGGGTTTATCGGTCACATTAATCCTTAAACCGGCGTTTACAGGAGGTATTTAACGAGTCTTATGCATAAGTATTATATCATTAATGGCATCGTCGAGTTTCATCCTGCGGCCAGCACATTACGCGACCTCAATAATCCTGAACAGGTGGTGGTATTAAACTCGCCTGCCGGACGTTGTTTGCTGTTATTGATTGAAAGAGCCGGGAGTATTGTCACTCAACAGGAGTGTATGGACATTGTCTGGCAACGTCGGGGAATGATGGTGTCGCCGAATACCTATTACCAGAATATCTCTATTCTGCGTAAGGGGCTGAAAAAAGCCGGGTTTGAAACCGATCCAATCGTCACGATCCCCCGTATTGGCCTGACGCTGGCAAGCGATACGCAAATTACGATTAAAGAGGCGCAGTTGCCCTCGGCAGAGCCAGAAGCACCGGTCCAGACCGTTCAGGAAGAGGCTGGCGTACCGCAGTCCGTGGCTCCTGTCACTCCCGTTGCTCCGGTTGCGAAACGTCGCTTCTGGCTGGTGGGCGCACTGCTGGCGCTGCTGTCAATCGTTAGCGTGAGCGTCATCAGCTATAGCCGGCCACATGACAGCTATTTTGTGGACGGTTACCGCTTCACGACAATGATGGGAGAGTGTCGGCTCTATTTTGCCCGCGATATCGAGACGCCGCAGGACAGGGAAAAAGCGCTGGCCTATGCTGCGCCATTTAAAGATGAATGCAGCAGTTATCCCTGGATCTATATCAGTGGATATAGCCTGTTGCCGCGTGCTTCGGTGATCCGCTGCGACCGGGCAATGACGGAACCAAACCGTTGTATGTCAGATTACTTTATTCAGGATCATTAATATGGCTCGTTACCGTCAAACGCTGTTAACGCTCTGTTTGTGCCTGCTGGTGGGGGCGTTAGCCGCTGGTTATTATCTGTGGCAGCGTTATTACATTCACCCTTTTGCCTGTCAGGTGAACTTTATTCAGCACCATCCTGAAGAGACACTGACCCTGTGGCTAAATTATACGGTGGACGGTAACAACGGCACGCTCAGCATGAACGGTCGGGTGAAGAGCGATCCGGGTAAGACCTTTAATCGTAAAATATTCTTTCAGGTAGAGCGCAAAGATAATGTCTATTACATGCGATCTGTCCGCAATATCAAATTCCCCGATGATGACGTGAGCGACAGCTGGCTGGAGAAGTACGAACCGTTATTTTTCATCTACCCCAACGAGAGTATTTATATGCGAATTAAGAAACAGCAGAATGATAATTATTTATTCATTCTGGGGACGTTACCGACCTATGTGTGCCACCCCTCAAAAACGGAGGGCTGAACGGGAAAAGCGTTGCTGTTTTGTGGTCATCATTTATACTTTATTGAACCGCTAAGAAATATCTTAGAGTAATATAAGAGCAACACAATATGTTGCGATAATGTAATTAATATTTTTTGGCAAGGTAATGAAAACTTTAATTGATGACTCATGCAGGCGTGGTTCTGCACGAAATAAACCCCTGCATATCGGTTTATTTCTGTGGCCCCATTTTTCATTATTAGCCCTATCGGGGTTAATGGAGGCGTTACGTACGGCGTCCTGTGTACAAAAAACCAGACAGAAAATTGCGTTCAAACTCAGCCTGATAAGCACCCGGGCGGAATTGCCCATCACCAGCAGCGCCGGTATTAGCGTGCAGCCTGAAGCCGCGCATCTTACTCCGGGGGAATACGACTATATTGCCGTGATTGGCGGAAGCCTGGAGGATCTGGATAAGGGGCTCCAGGACGACCGGGCATTTCTTGTAGAGGCGCATCACAACGCCATTCCGCTGATCGGTATTGGCACCGGGAGCTTTATCCTGGCGGAAGAGGGGATCCTCAATGAACGGCGCGCCTCGATCCATCCTTATCATCATGACGTCTTCACGCAACGGTTTCCGCAGGTTTATGCCGAGCAGGGGCTGGATTTTATCGATGAAGGCGATGTGCTGACCTGCCCGGGCGGGATCTCGACGCTGACGCTAACCACGGCGCTGATTCGCGCGCATGCGGGCGACGATATTGCCGCTACCACGTCACGGCGTTTATCGCTCTCACCGCACACCGTTACTACCCCACGGCCTGCCAATATTGCGCTGATCCCGGACTCGCGACTGCGCAGAGCGGTGATGATCATCGAACAGTACCTGACACGCCCGCTTAGCGCCGCCGGGCTTGCCCAGGACGTCAAGCTGAGCGAGCGTCAGCTTAATCGCCTGTTTCACGCCGAGTTTGGTAAAACGGCACGTGAATTTATCCGCAGCGCCAGACTGCGCTATGCCTGCTGGCTGTTGAAGAACTCGCAGCAAAGCGTCACGGACATTGCGCGGCGGATGGGCTTTAGCGACTGCGCCCATTTTATTCGTCATTTCCAGCTTGAGTACGGCTGTACGCCAGGGGTGTGGCGCACGTCGCAGAGCTAATGCCCCGATTTCGTGCTTTCTTCGTAGGGTATTACTGGTTTGCCTGGATACACTTCCGTTAAAAGCCCAACGGGGGGACGATGACATGAACTGGCAGCCTTTTCGCGGCAGCGCACCGGGAAATATGACCATTTTCAGCGCCTCATTTCCTGATGTCAGCGACCAGTGGCCGATGAAAGACGAGACTGCCCGGGAGATCAACGCGCTTAACCGGGCCCTGAAAGCCGACCCGGCGCTTCGCCCTCCGCTGATTGAATACGAAGAGGGCGGGCATGCGGTGCTTGTCCCGCAGAACCGTTACTCCGAACAGGCTTTTCGCAACCGGCCTGCGCTTCTCGCGTGGCGCGCCCGGCTGGTTCCCACCGCGCTGGCGCTGTTTGTGGTGCAAAATCCGCTGGAGGAGCGCCTCCCCGAAGGCACGAAAATGGACAGCGACAGCCGCCAGTGGTTTATTCACGCTAACGACGCCATCGGCGTGCGCTCCCGCGCAAAAGTGCTGGCTGCGCTGGTAGAGAAGTACATCCATAACGAGAGCGAGAACAACTGGGTGAGCCTGGCCAGCGGGGCGGCCATTCCCGTGCTTGAGGCGCTGCGCAACGCAAAGCTCGACGGTCAACAGGTGTACCTGACGCTGGTAGATAAAGACCCCGTCGCGCTGAGCTGGGCCGAGACCATGGCCGCGCAGGAGGGGCTGGTTGTGGGCGAACAGCTGACGCTGCTCAGGCGCAACCTGCTGCATACGCTGGTGCGTAACGACGATTTACTGCTGGAGCTGGGCGAGCATCAGGCCGAACTGGTCGACGCGCTGGGCATATTTGAGTACTTCAACGATACCGATGCGGTGACTTTCCTGCAGCGCGCGCTGCGGCTGGTGAAGCCCGGCGGGGCGGTGATTGTGTCGAATATGCTGACCAGCAGCCCGCAGATCGACTTTGTGCTGCGCGGTATTGGCTGGGAGGACATCCATCCCAGGTCGTTGCAGCAGTTGCAGGATATCCACCTCGCGGCGGGCGTGCCGGTGGAGAATGTCACCGTGGTGGTGCCAAAGGATGGGGTGTACGCGGTGATGGAGGTGAAGGTTTAGCGCGATCGGTTCTCTCTCCCTGTGGGAGAGGGTTAGGGTGAGGGGGAGCAGCACGCACAGCGTGACTTGCATTAGTTCGGTTTTCCAAACATGATCCCCTTATGAAAATAGAAACCGCACATCCCTCACACTTCGAACGCCTGGTCGCAATCTGGGAATCCTCCGTTCGCGCTACCCATCACTTTTTACAGGAAAGCGATATCGCGGCTCTGCGCCCGCTATTGCTCAACGCGTATCTGCCAAACCTCACCGTCGTGATGGCCCGCGATGATGCAGGTGTTATCCACGGCTTTTTAGGCGTGGATGAAAACCGCATTGAAATGCTGTTTGTTGATGATGCGATCCGGGGAAAGGGCGTGGGGAAATTACTGCTGCACTATGCCATCGCAGAGTTTGGTGTAAACGAAGTGGATGTGAATGAGCAAAACACGCAGGGCGTCGCGTTTTATCGCCATATGGGGTTTGTGCAGGTCGGCCGCTCAGAGGTTGATGGGCAGGGGAATCCGTTTCCGCTGTTGCATATGCGGTTGGCTGAGTAGCCTTGACTCCCTCTTCCTGAGAAGAGGGAGCCTGCAAGCTAGTTACTGGTAATTTGCCCGATGATTACGCCATGCATTTTTTCGCCATTGAAGTAATAAGAGACTGTATTGCTCTGGGTGAATCCATTCTGTACTGGCGTCTCCTGATAAAATAGCATCGCGTTGTTTTTGGCGATCTCTTTCTTGCCGAACACTTTGACCAAATTCTCATGAGTCGCATTTAACAATGGAACATTAGCAACTGATACGCTGACATGCTCCGTTGTTTTTGCACACTCTTTATGGACGCCATCCCGGGCAATAGCTAGTGCAGTCAGCAATCCTGCACCCATTTCGTTATCTGAAATGAACCAGTAATTCGTACCATCGTCGTTATGAAGGCAGACCCAGCGTGCGGAACTGTCTTTCTCAACTGATGCACTGGTAATATCTGACAGCCGAGACACTTCCATTTGAATCGTTTTCTT